>NZ_CAXAHB010000018.1:0-28683 GCF_963968385.1 uncultured Oceanicoccus sp. | reverse complement strand
TGGTGTAAAGGATTGAGTTGGGCTCATAATGAGTACCTCTTAAATACGCTCAATAGCGTCTAAAGCACTAATTAGTAGCAAGTATAGCGATGATACAAAGGCCCTCGCTGCTTCCGTGCTTTCTCAGAGCAATAAGAATCGTTAAATTTAAAATTCTTACTCTAATTTCTAACTGTTGAAATAGCAGAACCCTATCTGTTTATTAAAATAAGAGGTTCTTAGTAATATAAAGGGTTAAGAATTGAAATTCCTAACCCTTATTCAAATAACGCTTCTTCAACTATGTTACAACTTAATGCAAAACGTGCTCTTCACTTTCATTAAAGACAATCTCACCATCGGCCTGCTCAAACCTGTCTTCATTTAAATGAGCCACGGCCTTGATGCCAGCCTGAATCATTGCCTTGGCAATATCAATACCGGTGTCACCAATATACTCTTTTGAGGCTTCAGAAAAGCGAATTTCTACCAGAGGAGAGCCTTCCTGATCAGACCGTTGTAACACAATCTCGCCATCGGCTAACTGGACAATTTCTAAAAAAGGTGACGTCACAACAATACCCTGAATAGTCAAAATTAAATATCATGATGATATTTACTAGTAAGCTATTCTAACAGCACTACTTAGTGAGCGAAAGATGCTGTGCGTTTTTTAGTGGAACTGGCTAATACAGAGAAAATTTACCACTCTTCTAGCCGTTCACGCTGATTATCAATGATCGCCGTGAGCTGCTGCCAGTAATGTTTAATACTCTCTAAATCTAATGTGTTGCGATTATCAGAGTTAGAAATAGCCACAATCTGACTGTTTTGTGAGCCAGTGCCGCTGCGATCTACCGGACCAATACTGTGATATTGGCGCTGGAGTTTGTTTAACCAACTATCTGCAGCCTCCAGCTCATACAATTCCAGCGCCTCAGATGACTGCCGCCCTTCTACTTCTAAAAGCTCTAGTAGCTGTTTGGCATTAGTAAAATCCGTTAGCGGAACAGTATAGGCCGCAGCAATTTCCGCCAAGTAGGCTTGATAGGTTTTAATAAGATGAAATAATACGGACTCACCCAGAGATTGCTCAAGCACTGTTTTAGCAATCATCTGGTTCGCCAGTTGCTCAGCCAACCATTCAATATGCAGACCAACAAAATAAAGCCGCTGGTTGACTACTGGGCGCTGCGCATTAGCCATAAGCTAGCTCACTTCCTTTTTTTAGTCTTGGTTTTACCTTCCTCAACTATCCATTTACCGCCCTGGTAAAACGCCTTCCATCCCGAAGGTTTGCCGTCTATCTCGGTCTGAACATATTGCTCTTTGGTTTTACGGCTGTAGCGAATAACGGTCTTATTGCCATCAGAATCTTCTATAGGCGCTTTAAATAGATGCTTATACTTCTGATCAATAGCTTGCTTATGCGGCAAAATTTCTTCCACCAGCGGCGCCCGAGTTTCACGGTTTTTGGGGAAATTACTCGCCGCTAAAAACATACCGGATGCACCATCGCGTAATACATAATGGTCATCCACTTTTACGCACAATAATTCCGGCATGGGCACTGGGTCCATTTTAGGTGGCGCTGGCTCACCACTTCTTAATAACTTACGAGTATTTTTACATTCGGTACATCCAAAATACTTGCCAAAACGACCGGATTTAAGCTGCATTTCTGCACCACATTTATCACAATCCAGTACTGGCCCTTCATAGCCTTTAATCTTAAAACTACCCTGCTCAACCTCATAACCTGGGCAGTCGGGGTTGTTGCCGCAGATATGAAGTTTGCGATGCTCGTCGATTAGATAGCTATCCATCGCGGTATTACACAGTTTGCAGCGATGTTTGTTCAATAGTAAGCGGGATTCACCTTCATCATCATCCACGCTGACAACTTCATCACCAGACACTAGGTTGACCGTCGTCTTACACCGTTCTTTAGGCGGCAAGGCATAACCAGAGCAACCCAAAAAAACTCCTGTACTAGCGGTGCGAATCTGCATATGTCGATTACAATCAGGGTTCGGACAGGCGATATTGGTTTCGGTCGGGTCATTGCTGCGCATACCACCCTCTGCCGATCCGGCAATTTCTAACTTATGAGTAAAGTCGCTATAGAACTGGTTTAACAAGTCCTTCCAGTCAAGTTGGCCTTCGGCTACTTCATCTAATTGCTCTTCCATTTTCGCGGTAAAACTATAATCCATAAGGTCGCTAAAGCTTTCTATCAATCGCTCGGTGACGACATCACCCATTTTTTCTGCATAAAAACGGCGATTTTCAACACGCACATAGCCGCGATCTTGAATCGTGGAAATAATCGAGGCATAGGTAGATGGGCGACCAATACCACGTTTTTCCAGTTCTTTGACCAAACTGGCCTCTCCATAACGAGGGGTTGGTTTGGTAAAGTGTTGGCTGGGTTCAAGCTTCTCAAGCGTTAATTGATCGTTGACTTTTATATCGGGAAGAATAACGTCTTCTTCCTTTTTTGATACCGGTGGCAACACTTTGGTAAAACCATCAAAGCGCATCACTCTGCCACGAGTACGCAATTCAAATTCACCAGCAGTTACCACAATGCTACTGCTAGTAAATTCAGCCGCTACCATTTGGCAGGCGACAAATTGACGCCAAATTAATTCATACAAACGTTCGGCATCGCGCTCCATTTTTTGTAATTGGGTAGGTTTAACATTGACATCCGAAGGTCGAATCGCTTCGTGGGCTTCTTGCGCACCTTCTTTACTGGAGTAACTCACCGGCCCTTCAGGCAAATATTTCTTACCGTGGTTGGATTCAATAAAGTCACGACAAGCAGCGACTGCATCAGCACTTAAATTGGTGGAATCGGTACGCATATAGGTAATGTAGCCAGCTTCATAAAGTCGCTGCGCCATCATCATGGTTTTTTTCACCCCAAAGCCCAAACGGGTACTAGCTGATTGCTGCAACGTTGAGGTAATAAACGGTGCCGAGGGCTTAGATTTGGTTGGCTTATCTTCGCGCTTGCTAACAATAAAAGATTGCTGTTTTAACGAAGTTAATACGGTATTAGTTTCATCTTCGCTGGTAGGACGAAACGCCTTGTCGTTTTGCTTTTTGACCTCTAAACGTAACGGCGTGCCATCGGCCATAGTTTGTGCAAATACTTGCCAGAACTCTTCAGGAATAAAGGCACGGATCTCCTGCTCACGCTCAACGATTAAACGGGTGGCAACTGACTGCACCCGACCGGCAGAGATACCACGGGCAATCTTTGACCATAACAGGGGTGAAACCATATAGCCCACAACACGATCCAAAAAGCGGCGAGCTTGTTGGGCATTAACCCGATGAGTGTCTAACTCACCAGGCACCTCAAAAGCCTCGGTAATGGCTTTTTTGGTGATTTCGTTAAACACAACCCGGCGATAACGACTTTCATCACCGCCAATGGCTTGCTGTAAGTGCCAGGCAATCGCCTCTCCCTCGCGGTCCAAATCCGTTGCGAGATAAATTGTATCGGCTTTTTCAGCCAACTTTTGTAATTCGGTAACCACTTTTTCTTTGGCAGGGAGTATTTCGTACTTGGCTTCCCAATTTTTGCCAGGATCAATACCCATACGAGCGATTAACTGCTCACGGCTTTTTTTCTTTTTATAAGCCGCTTTTTTTTCGGGGGCCATTTTACGGGTTTTGGCAGCCGCTTTAGCACGCTCTTTGGGATCTGCTTTTTTGCTACCTGATGTAGGCAGGTCTCTGATATGCCCTACGCTGGATTTAACAATGTAATCATTACCCAGATACTTATTAATCGTCTTTGCTTTCGCAGGAGACTCCACAATGACCAGTGATTTACCCATATTACCCTTCTGTGATGACAAAATTTCATTGCCAATGTGGCAACGAGGCGACATATATAAGGTCTGTTTACGGCTGGGTCAAGCAATTGATAACAGTTTTTATTTTTAGGCAACGGCTTTATCGCGCTGTTTTAGTGCCAGATATCATTTTAACAAACGAATCTAAGCCCATGATTATTATTGGTTTTATCTTTAAATGGGGGTTTTGAATAAAGACAGGATTCAGGCCCAAAAAAAATTATTCATGGATAAACTCAAAACGCGGCCGGCTGACGTCATCGATCTCAACCTGCTCAATAAACATACTAAGAGGCCGCACCCACAAGCCCATCTCGCCATAGAGGGCTTTATAAACCACCATAGGCTCGCCAGTTTCGGTATGCCCTGCCACGCCAATTACTTGATAATCGTTACCCTTATAATGCCGATAAAACCCGTTACGTAGCTCATTCATAGAGGTTTCCCGATTGTCTTTAATAGTCTTGCTTCTATATAGAACATGATAAAGAATAAATACAACGATTAAATCGAAGACTCAAGATCAAGCACAGCACGACGTAACTCGATTAACTGTTGATATAAGCTACTAATAAGCTCCACATCGCCATGCTCACGCCAATATAAGGCTAGCCCCGGGGCAGCATATTCGAGCGCCACGACTGAATTGGGTAGTTGCAGCAAAGTATCCTGCATCAGCAAGTGCATTTGCCGACTAAAGTTTGAATTATCCAAGCCTGATGGCGTTTCAGCAGTGTCTCTCATTAATAGGTATTCACCACCTTGCGGATGCTTTCGCTTCACTTCCCAAGGTAGTCGATAAGCGACGCCCTGCTCGACTTTCTCTTTACGCACTTTGGCACGATGTGATTGCGGCAGGTCAGTGATTTTTACTATAAAACCCAGTGTCATGGCCTGCTGGCGCAACTGCATTTGACGCTTTTGCGCTGGGCTTGGCATAATCCAAAAAACGGGAGAGAGTACAAGCATGACAACAATAACGATAATCAAATAACTCAAGTTTACTCTCCAACTCTCCAATAATTATTGTATGTGATAACTAGGCACACAGTATTTGCTTTAAATATAGTGGATGTAAACATTTCAGACCCTCTACACAGCAAAAAGGATCAAGCTATGAGCAACTATCAAACGATTTTACTGGCTACCGACTTATCCGATGAAGGCAACCCGATCGCTGAAAAAGCCCTAGCCATCGCCACTGCCAACCATGCCGCACTGCATATCATACATGTTATCGAACCACTCAACTTTGCCTATGCTGGCGATATTCCGATGGATTTCTCTAGCATTCAAAATGAAATCCAAAGTCAGACCAAAAACAAAATGAACGAATTTGCCAATAAATATGCCATAGCCTCAGAAAATCAGCATATTGTTATTGGTCAGGCCGAAAATGAAATTCACTCGCTAGCTCAACATCTCAATGCCGACCTTGTTGTGGTCGGTAGTCATGGTCGCCGCGGGATTGCTTTATTATTGGGCTCCACCGCCAATGGTGTGCTACATGGCGCCACCTGCGACGTGTTAGCTGTTCGAGTTAATGAATCTTAACCCTCTAGTCTTCGCCCAGCTCAACCCAGCGCTCATAACAAGCTTCGAGCTCTTGGGTAATCACAGTCAGTTCTTCTAGTCTTTCAGTAACCACACTATGCTCTTGCTGATAAAATTCCGCGGCGGTAGTTTCCGTGGTTAATGCTTGCTGCTGTTGCTCAAGCGCTTCAATTTTTGCGGGTAAGGCTTCTAATTCTCGTTGTTCTTTATAGCTTAGTTTTTTAGTGGCTTTTTTCTCAACAGGCGTTTTTTGTTTTTTATCTGTCGCAACAAGTTCAGTCGGTTTTTTAGCCTCTACAGCTTGCGAATCAAAACTACCACCCTGACGCAACCAATCTTTATATCCGCCTACATACTCACGCACAGTAGCATTACCCTCAAAGGCCAAAGTGCCAGTGACTACATTGTCCATAAAATCACGATCGTGACTAACCAACAGTATAGTGCCGGAAAATTCTACCAATACAGCCTCTAACAATTCTAAGGTCTCAACATCTAAATCATTGGTCGGTTCATCCAGAACCAGAATATTGGCCGGCAGACTGAACAATAACGCCAATTGAACCCGATTCCTCTCGCCGCCTGACAATGCCTTTAATGGTGTTCTTGCGCGCTCCGGCGAGAATAAAAAATTTGATAGATAACTTAAAATATGTCGAGATTTACCGTTGATTTCAATACTTTCACGACCTTGCCCAACAATATCAACAATGGTTTTTTCATCATCCAACTGATCACGCATCTGATCAAAGTAGGCAATATCGAGCTTGCTACCTAGACTGATGGTACCTTTAGATGGCGCTATTTCACCGAGGATAATGTTTAATAAGGTGGTCTTACCGGCACCGTTAGGACCCAGCAAACCGATTTTATCGCCGCGAATAATATTGAAACTCAGGTCTTTAATCAGCATATTGTCATCAAAATGATGACTGATATTAACGGCCTTGGCCACCAACTTGCCCGACCTGCTAGCCGCCTCGACATTGATTTTGGCAGTGCCTTGCACTACACGACGCTCTGAGCGTTCTTCCCTAAGCTTTTTCAGCGCCCGCACACGGCCTTCATTACGAGTTCTGCGGGCTTTGATACCCTGTCGTATCCAAACCTCTTCCTGAGCTAGTTTTTTATCAAATAAAGCGTTTTGTTGCTCTTCCACTGCTAGTAAATGGGCGCGTTCCGCTAAGTAGTTATTGTAACCACATTGGTATAACCGCAGATGACCGCGATCCAGCTCAATAATTTTTGTCGCCAATCGACGTACCAGCGCTCTATCGTGGGTGATAAACAGTACCGCTCCAGTAAAATCCAATAACTGTTTTTCCAACCATTCAATGGTTTCGATATCGAGGTGATTAGTCGGCTCATCAAGCAGTAATAAATCCGGCGCCGTGACTAACACTTTGGCCAGGGCTACCCGTCGACGCCAGCCACCGGATAGAGTGGACATAACTTTATCAGCAGGAAGCGCCAAGCGACTTAGCACTTCATCAATTCGCTGCTGATAGCTCCAGCCATCCTTAGCTTCTATTTGATGCTGTAACTGTTCCAGTTTTTTTAAGCCGGCATCGTCCAACTGCTGTCCGACAAGAGCATCATACTCCAGCATCAGATCGCCGATTTCCTGCAAACCGGAAGACACTACCTGCATCACCGTTTGCTTGTCAGCCTTGGGGAGCTCCTGCTCAAGCCTTGCAATACGCAGCGAGGGTCGCTGCCAAAGACTGCCGCTGTCGGGTTTAATCACACCTTCAATCAACTTCATAAAGGTCGATTTACCGGCACCGTTTCTCCCCACCAGACAGATGCGATCACCCTTATAAAATTGCATGTTAGCCTGCTCTAGCAACACATGATGGCCATAGGCCAAGCTTAGATCAGTAACCCGTAATAACGGCATTGTTTGATTTCCTTACTTCCGAGGCATTGAGTCCGCCTGGATAAATCAATGAATAAACCATGACTATTTGCAATACCTGCGGCTAAATAACGACCACACTATCCCCAACCGAAATTTTGCCAAGACCTCGATGAATTAAATTCTGGCCTAAATAAACCTCGCCATCGCGCCGAGGATAAGCAACCAAACGCCGAGCCTGTTGAGGCATAAAAACCAGGCGACAGGAATAATTTAAAATATCAGACAACCAATAGGCTACCTCTTCGCCAAAATCTTCTGCTTCAACCAGGACATCCCAAACAATCACAGCAATTTTAGAAGTAGAACCTTGCTTAACCGTTATGGTCTGGTTTTCAAAAGATAGCGTTAACTAGCCATTAATCAGATATCAAGACAATAAACACATTAATGGTAATTGGCGTTGGGTTAAAAATCTTCCATGATCATCAACCACCATCCAACGGCGATCCCATTGCGGCCCCATAGTTGCAATAGTCATTTCGGACAAGGCAATACCCGCGATGGACTTTACGGGATAAATATAAAGTGATGCTAGGCATAGAAATTACCACCCCTACCCAAATGCCACCTGCCTATGGCGAGTCAATATAAGAAGATTACGCTAGCTACCTGACCAAAAGAAAATAACTAAGCCATAAATGCTAAAAACTGCTGTTGATCAAAGGGCCAAGCTATTTCAGCGCCACTATCACTTCTGGCAATAACAGGAATGCGTATACCGTAGCGGTTCATCAGGTCATCCGAATCACTGATATCGATTTCAATCATTTGATACTCCGAGCCTATTACTGGCTCAATCAGTGCCAGCGCCTGTTCACAGAGATGACAGCCCACGGTGCTGTATAAAATAAGTTGTTTCATAAATATTCACTAGCCAGTGAGGCAAAGCATTTTATCGAGCCATAGAACCAGCTACAACTGCTATTAATGCTACCAAACCGGTTTTCTAGACAGAAAAAAGCCCAGCCTAAGCCGGGCCTTTAAAACGAACCCAATCAGAACTTAAAGATCGTAGCCACGCTCATTGTGAGCGACCACATCGAGACCTTCGGTTTCTTCATCTTCAGTGACACGCAAACCAACCAATACCTTAACAAGCTTCAATAGGATATAGGTCACTATAGCGGTGTAGATAAAAGTAGCAGCAATACCCGTTAACTGAACAGCAAGCTGGCTAGAAATGGTCATACCTTCAGCCAGGCCCTGCCCGCTGAAGAGACCTAGTTCAGAGCTGGCAAAAATACCCGCCATAAACGTACCCAAAATACCACCCACACCGTGCACGGGGAAAACATCCAAGGAGTCATCAATATTCAATTTTTGCTTGATAGCTAGCGTGGCATAGAAACAAACAAGACCTGCACTAAAGCCAATAACGATGGCACCCGCAGGACCGACAAAACCGGAGGCAGGAGTAATTGTACCCAAACCGGCAACCATACCGGTTACTGCACCCAATGCACTGGGTTTGCCGTACTTAAGCCATTCAATACATAACCAGGTGAAAGCACCGGTGGCGGCAGAAAGATGGGTGACCAACATAGCCATACCGGCATCACCATTGGCTGCCAAAGCACTACCCGCGTTAAAGCCAAACCAGCCCACCCACAGCATACCTGCACCGGTAATAGTCATGGTCATATTATGCGGAGGCATCGCTGTGTCGCCAAAGCCTCTACGATTACCAAGCACCAATGCCGCGACCAAAGCAGCAACACCTGCGGTAATATGAACGACGGTACCGCCAGCGAAATCCAGTAGGCCCATTTGGCCCAACCAGCCGCCGCCCCAAACCCAGTGGGTGATTGGTGCGTAAACTACCAACAGCCAGAGCGCCGAAAACAACATAACCGCAGAAAATTTCATCCGTTCAGCAAAACCACCAATGATTAACGCAGGGGTTATCACCGCAAAGGTCATCTGGAACATAACAAAGACTGTTTCTGGTAGGTCACCACTTAGCGAGCCTTCCATCACACCGGCCAAGAACATTTTATCCAGACTGCCGATATAATCCCCGCCTTCACCAAAAGCAATGGCATAACCAATAACAAACCAGAGAATAGAAGCAATACAAGCGATAGCAAAACATTGCATCAAGATACTTAAAACGTTTTTAGAGCGGACTAGCCCACCATAAAATAGTGCCAGCCCTGGCAGGGTCATAAACAACACCAATGCTGTAGAGGTAAGAATCCAGGCTGTATTCGCCCCATTCAAACCATCATCGGCTATTGCTAAGCCAGACCCTAGGATTGCAGTTAACAACACTGCAAGACGTGACGTGACAGAACGCATAAGTTTCCCCTTGATATAATTTTTTGTAAAAAAGTAATTTTTATATAATAATCAATAATTTATATTATATTTTTAATGTATATTATTGGCTATAGTTAGCGATTTCATTAAAGCTTGAAACAACAACCTAGAACTTTGCAGCAGTTTAGCCACGCATTATAAAGACTCTAGGACTCAAGACGCAATCCGCTTACACCTCTAAACCGATATTAGTTACACCCCACTGATTTACCGCGGCCTTAAGTGCCGCCACGACCTTGGGTCGACTTTGTGAGGACTGCTCACTAATAATCGCATGCAACTGTTCGCTACAAGCTTTTTCAGCCTGAAACAGAGGATGCGTCTCTACACAGTCTTCATCGGTAGCCTCAAGATAATGCTCAATCGTGGAACGGGATAATATCGCAATGGAGTCAAGTTCCGCTTGATCCCAGCGCTCACAAACATTCAACAATGAGCTTAGAGCAACCGCCGCATCAAGCGCAGGCCAGACGCCATACATGTCAAATTCCACTGGGTCGGGTGTAATCAGCTCCAACTTTTCCAACTGCTTTTGAAAGTCTATACGCTGGTTCTGCCCGGACACTGATTCCCAAACCAGATTTAGTATATTACTAAATACCTCACCATCCCCCGCATCAGTCAATTCGCAGAACAAATGGTAGTTGCCAGACATACGCATCACCAGAGCCGTCGAAAAGGCGATGGATCTCCATTCACTTTGAATCATGTCTTTATTGGATGGCTTCTTCACATGTTTTTCCTATTTTCAACGACCACTGTGCGCCCTCAATTGTCTAGCAATCAGGCCATTCTCGATAGACTTAATCACGGGGCCATGAACTGTTATCATGGGCGCCGCACTCATCTTGGCCAGTAGCATGACAGACTCAGCAGACTATAAACAAAAACGCGCATTTTTTGACAATCTTCTCACTATTTATGGTCGCAAACCTGTATTGGAAGCACTGCAGGATAGCCGTATTAATGTCTATAAATTGCATTTAGCCGAAACCAATAAATCCGGCGGCATTATTGAACAAATATTATTGCTAGCTGAGCAGCGCAATATTGAAATCCAATGGCATAACCGTCAAGCACTTTCCAGAATTTCACGTAACGGCAAACAGGACCAAGGTGTAGCTGCCGATATTAAAATCGATCAACACCAATCGGTGGATGAGTTTATTCAACATCACAATGAACCTTATCGGCTAATAGCCTTAGACAACATCAGTAATCCGCAAAACCTTGGCATGATTATTCGTTCTGCCAGCGCTGGCTTTATTGACGGCATTATTATCCCGCGCAAAGGGTGTGCGTCACTCTCGCCGCTGGTTATTAAATCTAGCGCGGGCACGCTATTCAAAGCCTCATTGATACACTGCGACACATTAAGCAAAGCGCTGCAACAGTTTAAACATCACGGCGTATCTATCTGCACTTTATCTTCTTATGCCAGCGACTCGCTATTTGATTATCAACCAGCGCAATCAACGATTTTTGTATTGGGTAACGAGACTGATGGTGTTTCTAGTGAGATTAACCAATTGTCGGATAAACAACTGGCGATACCCATGAATAACGGTGTTGAGTCATTAAATGTTGCTGTAACAGCAGCGTTAATAGCATTCGCTGTGGTATGAACGTTGATTTAATAGTGGTTGGCTTAAAATATCCACTTATTCGCCATTTAGGCGGGCTCATTTATCGACTTGCCAAGCAATTCAATAATACTGGAAAAGTCTTTCTGGCCATGGCCATTAGATTGATGTGCAACATAAAGACTGCGTGCCAACGCGCCCATGGGAGTCGAAGATTGCGTCAAAACAGCGGTATCCATTGCCAGACCTAAATCTTTGCACATTAGATCAACCATAAAGCCCGGATTAAAATCATTACTGGCAGGCGCTGTTGCCATCACTCCAGGACAAGGGTTATAGACTTCTAGCGTCCAGTTACGCCCAGAACTGGCCAACATAATTTCCGAAAGTTTTGCAGCATCCAGGCCGTTATCTACACCTAGACGCAATGCTTCACAAGTGCCCACCATCAGTACTGATAGCAACATATTGTTACAAACTTTAGCCACCTGCCCTGCACCGCTACCTCCAGCGTGAAAAATATTTTTACCCATACTGGCTAAAATCGGTTTGGCTCTGGCAAAAGCTTGCTTAGAACCACCGCACATAAACGCCAAAGTCCCAGCGGCCGCAGCGGCCACGCCACCGGAAACCGGCGCATCCATCATATCAATATTTTTCGCTTCAACAGCGGCGGCCACTTTTCGCGCCGCAGCGGCGTCGATAGTGCTGGAATCTAACAACAAGGTGGTTGGTTTAACACTGCTTAATAAGCCTTTATCACCCAAATAGACATTTTCAACATGACGCCCGGCGGGCAACATGGTGACAACGACGTCAACATCTTTGGCTGCATCGGCAACAGCAGCAGCCGAACTGGCACCCGCATCAGTTAACCGTTTAACCGCATCCGCACTCAAATCAAATACCGTCACCTTATGACCGGCCTTTAATAAATTGGCCGCCATCGGGCCACCCATATTTCCCAGACCAATAAAGGCGATACTAGACATTGTTTTTCTCCTGCTATTTTTTTACAAAATTGCTAGAGGATTTTTAGGCCACGGTGGTGTAATCATTTGCTTTAATAGACTCGAGGGCACCGCATTTACGGTATCAAACAGCCAACGTGGTTGTTGATCTTTATCAATCAATAAGGCGCGCACGCCCTCCGCAAATTCCGGATGGCGAACGATATTGGTGCTTAAAACCAATTCAAACTGGAAAACCTCTGCCAATGTCATGGATTTAGCTTGCTGCAGTGCTTGGTAGATATTACAGGCACTCAGGGCCGAACCATGGGCTAAAGCGGCTGCACCTTTGTTTAACCATTGATCTGCTGTTTGATAAGATGTAATTGCTTCAACAATATCAGGCAAATTATCGTAATCGGTGAACTGCTGGATAATGTCAAAATGTGGTTCGATATTAGCTGGCGGCCTGACGCTATCACTTTGTGTCGATATCACTGCCAGCAAACTATCAATCGCTACCGAATCGCTATGACTTTCGGCAGACCAATCCAGTGTTAACAGCTGATCAATAACAGATTCTTTAAGCTTATGTTCAACAAAGTAATCACCATAGCCAACAAACAAACAATCAGTGGCATTCATTGAAGCGGCGGTTAATGCTAGATATAAGCCGGTACGACCTGGCGCGCGATTTAAAAACCAGCTTCCACCAACATCAGGGTATAAACCGATGGTAATTTCCGGCATAGCCATACGTGTTTTTTCGGTCACAATACGGTGACGACAGCCGGCCATTAAACCTAAACCACCACCCATAACGATACCATGACCCCAGCATAGCATTGGCTTTTTATATTGGTGAATCAGGTAATCCAATGCATATTCATGCTCAAAGAAATCCTCAGCATACTGACAGGGACCACCGGGATTCTGGATCGCTGAGTGATAGAGTTGCTGAATATCACCGCCAGCACAAAATGCCTTTTCACCGGCACCTTGTAACATGACAGCGACAATCTGATCATCATCCTGCCACTTCAATAGCTGAGCTGACAGCTGGCCAACCATTTCTCTACTAAGCGAATTAAGGGTTTGCTGTTGATTTAATGTCGCAATAGCAAATTTTTTATTATTTGCGGTAGTCAATGTTTCGAATAAAACGGGAGAGGTCATTAATTTTCCTGCAACTGGATAATAGGAACTGATAGTTAATAGGGGCAATGAACTTTAATTCGCACTAATCATTTTTCCATTTAGGTTTACGCTTTTCTAGAAAAGCGCTGACCCCTTCTTTTTGGTCTTGGCTATACCACAGTTTTACAAATTGTTCGCGCTCGGTAGCGAAAGCGGTAGTCAGCGGCTGTGAACGGGCCGCCATAATTAGCTCTTTGCTATAACGCACTGAAGTCGGGCTTTGATTTTCTACTTTGGCAGCCAGCTCCAATGCTTTTTCTACCACGGCACCACTGTCAACCAGCTCTGAGATTAAGCCTATTGCTAACGCCTTATCGGCTGTAAGACGCTCGCCCAATAGAATCATACGTTTGGCCCACTGCTCACCTACCAACCATGATAGATGCTGACTACCCAGACCACAGGGCAATAAACCTACGGCACACTCGGGCAAGGCCATTTGCGCATGAGCTTCAGCAATACGAATATCACAGGCTAACGCAACTTCTAAACCACCACCCATAGCAAAACCATTAATAGCGGCTATAGAGACGCCGTTATAATTAGTTAGGGTTTCAAAAGAGCGACCGAAGGCATTGGAAAAATCAAACGACTTGGCTTTATCATCATGGTCAAAGCGTTTGAGATCAGCGCCAGCAGAAAAGAATTTTTCACCGCCGCCAGTAATCACTAAGGCGTAGTTATCTTTATCAGCATTTAGCGCCTCAACAATGTCAATCAGCTCAAGCAGACTTTCAGGGGTCCAAGTATGTGCTGGTGGATTATTGAGTGTCAGTAATGCTATGTGGCCTTTTTTTTCTAAAATCAATTGCTTTTCCAAATTCAAACTATCTGTCATCGAATTATCTCCAACGCACCTTCTAGTAATAAACGGCGAGAAATAATCACTCGCATAATTTCGTTAGTCCCTTCGAGGATTTGATGTACGCGACTATCGCGCATATAGCGCTCCAGAGGATATTCCTTGATATAGCCATATCCACCATGCAATTGCAAAGCATCATTACAGATATTAAAGCAGCTATCGGTGGCAAAGCGTTTCGCCATAGCGCAGTATGTCGTGGCATCTGGTTCTTTATTATCCAACTTAAAGGCAGCCAATCTAATCATCTGTCTGGCCGCAACCAGATCGGTGGTCATATCAGCCAACTTAAATTGGGTGTTTTGAAAATCAGCAATCGATTTGCCAAACTGTTGACGCTCCTGTGTATAGGCGGTAGCGGCCTCCAAGGCAGCTTGCGCCGTACCCACTGAACAAGTAGCAATATTGATACGACCACCATCTAAGCCTTCCATGGCGATGGCAAAACCCTGCCCCTCAACACCTAACCGATAATCAGCGGGTATACGCACATGATCAAAACTAATCGCCGCTGTGGGCTGTGAGTTCCAGCCCATTTTTTGTTCTTTTTTGCCGTACTCAATACCCGGTAAATTTGCCGGTATGGCAAAGGCTGAAATACCCTTCGGCCCTTCTTCACCGGTGCGTAGCATAACCACCAACATATCAGTTTCACCAGCACCGGAAATAAACATTTTACTGCCATTAACGATATAGTCATCGCCGTCGCGCTTTGCCGTACTGCGCAAAGAAGCGGCATCGGAACCTGCACCCGGCTCTGTCAAACAGTATGAAGCCAGTTTTTCGCCACCGACCAACTGCGGGCACCACTGCTCTACCACTGCCGATGAACCATAGCGGGCAATCATATTGGTAGCCATATTATGAATGGTTAAAAAGGCTGCGGTAGAGGTGCAGCCTCTGGCCAGCTCTTCGACAATAAAACTGGTATCCAAACGTCCAAGCCCTAAACCACCCGCCTCTTCCGGCGTATAAATCCCCATAAAGCCTAATTCACCTGCCTGCTTCAGCGCATCTTTTGGAAACAAATGCTTGGCATCCCAGAGTGCGGCATTGGGCGCAAAAACACCGTCTGCAAATGAACGGGCAGCCTTTTGAAAGGCAAGTTGTTGTTCGTTTAAATTAAAGTCCATATTTTATCAAACCAGTTAATTAATAAGGTGGGTTACGTTAGCTTAACTTTTCAATCACTGAGCCAAATAACTGCTTGTCATCAGGCAACACCTTAGCGGTCGCCAACGGCTTAGAGATCCATGTGACGTTGATAAGATCCTCCCAAGTAATATTATTATTGGTGCTGTTATTGCCCCATGAGCCACAGCCCAATGAGAAGGTTTGTCGCATACCATTCCATAAATTACCGCTATTGGAAGGCGCTTGTGGCTGATTGACCATAACGCGGGACGTTTTGGTGTTTAAACCAAACTTGAGAATATTGTCATCATTGTTTGAGTAAATACCACAGGAATGACCTTGACCTTGATAGGATTGGATTTTATTGGTTAATGCAATGGCTTCATCAATATCTTTCACCTTATAGAAGGCCATGGTGACTGACATTTTTTCACCGGAAAAGGGATAGTCCTGGCCGGCACCGGTTTCTGGCACGATAAAGAATGTTTTATTAGCCGCAAGGTCAAAACCCGCCATGCTGGCAAGGCTGGAAGCTGGCTGGGCAACAATGCGCGGGGCAATATGACCATCTTCCCAGATGATTTTTTGCAGTTTAATTTTTTCATCGGCTGAAACAAGATAACCACCTTCGGCCTGTAGCTTTTCCAACAGTTGATCATAAACAGATTCCAATACAATAACGCTGTTATCGGAAGAACAGGATGCGGCCAAATCCAGTGTTTTGGAAATACGAATTTTTTCTGCCGCTTCATCCAGATTGGCACTGTCATCAACGGTGATACAGGCATTGCCGGCACCGACTCCCAGAGCTGGAGTTCCGCTTGAGTAAGCCGCTTTGACCATCGGTGCACCGCCGGTAGCTAGAATACGGTCACACTGCTTCATCAGTTCGTCAGTGGTCTCCAGTGATGGTGCATCAATAGCGATAACCAAATCTTCCGGCGCACCCAATTTGCCTAACGCCATACGCATTAAATCACAGATCATTTTGTTGGTGAGTGCTGAACGCGGATGAGGTGCGATAATAATTGAGTTGCGGCCCTTAACCGCTGAAATCGCTTTGATCACAGGGGTAGCTTCTGGGTTAGTACATGGCGTTAACGCACCAATAACACCAATTGGCTTGGCGATTTTTATAAGATTGCGCGCTTTATCTTCCTCAATAACACCGACTGATTTATCACCAATAATGTCATATAAAGCAGCGCGGGTTTTGCGATTGATTTTAAGGAATTTACCGTCGTAGTTACCCAGCTGAGTTTCCTCCACGGTAAACTGGGCGATCTTTTCAGACATATCTTGTCGCGCTACAGACCACACCATCCCAGCTATCAATTCATCGACCTGTTCTTGGGTGTAACTTTCAATCTGAGCCTGAGCCTTACGTGAGCGGGCAATCAATGCGGCTATTTCAGCTTGCGGATCTATTATCTGGCCGGTAGTCATAATGAGTATCCCTTATTCAAAGGCTCAAGATTAAAAGGCTCAACGGATCTACTTTCTTCAACGACCAAGTTAGCATATGTAAAGCATGGCAAGAATTGATTTAATTGCGAAAATAATGGACTATATTGCGGTAATTAAACACAAGGAAACACATAGCCAAAAAGGATTAATCGATGCATATCAGGGGCTTAAGATGAGTACCACCTCTCAGTGGCCACTCTCTCGTGACGGAATCAGGTTTATAGTGCCTGAATTTATGGTCCACGCACTCACTGAGCACCCCTTGACCAAAGACTGTTATCCGGTAGCTATCGGGTATTATCCGTATGCCTTTGGTCACCGGATGGCAAGACAGCAACATCAGGATCATTTGCTGATTTTCTGTACGGATGGGGAAGGTACCGTCGAGGCCGATAATGCATCATTAACTATTCAGGCCGGTGACATTGTAGTGCTACCGAAAGGGACTCCCCACCAATATCAGGCAAAAGTTGATAGGCCTTGGAGTATTTACTGGGTTCATTTTACTGGAGAGCTCAGCAACCAGTTTTTAGAACCATTATTAACTGCTCAGCAGAATCTAGCCATTTTAAATCCCGCCAGCCACGCCAAAATCGTTAGCGACTTTGAGATCTTATTAGGCGTGCGACAAACCGGTTATAACCAGCGCAGTTTTATCCATGCCAGTAATCTACTGAAGCAAATGCTCAGCTATTTGGGCAGCAACCATCCCGCCATCAAAACCCGACAAGGGGCATATTTTGATTTATCGGCGGTTCATGCACTAATGCAAGAAAAACTGCATGGCCAATTAGCATTGGAAGAACTCGCTGAAAAAGTTAATTTATCCAAGTATCACTTTTCCAGTAAGTATAAGGCGATAACGGGCCAATCCCCTATCCAGCACTTTCTTCACCTTAAAATGGAGCATGCTTGCTTTTTATTGGATATTTCAGGTAATAGCATTAAGACTATCAGTCAAAATTTGGGCTATGATGACAGTTATTATTTTTCTCGTTTGTTTAAAAAAATAATGGGACTTTCACCGAGCGAATATCGTCAGTTAAAGCGCGGATAAGACCGTTTGCAGAAAATTTTACCATTGCCTGACATAGGTCAATATTCATTAATTATTTCGATTATCTGATTCATAATCATTCCTCTATTACAAATGATTAATGACAAAAAACTTGTTACATTACCTCCGATGCCATACATTAGTCTCAACCTAACAATCACTTATTAAGGTCTTATAGCTAAAGGAATAACATTATGGATTTCGCTGCAAGCTTAATTTCAAGCCCATGGGTTTGGATCACCATCATTGTGCTATTTACCCTAAAGAAAGGTATTTACTTTGTGCCGCAAAACCGCGGCTATGTTATTTATACTCTCGGTAAATACGATAAAACTTTAAGTGCTGGGCTTAACTTTATTATCCCCTTTGTGCAGAGTGTCGCAGCCGACCGCAACCTAAAAGAACAATCGCTTGATATCAGCTCTCAATCGGCCATCACCAAGGATAATATCTCGCTAAATATCGACGGCATTCTATTTATGAAAGTCACCGATGCTGGCGCTGCCACCAACAATGTCACCGATTATAAAATGGCCGTTATCCAGCTTGCCATGACCACTATGCGTAACGCTATCGGCTCGATGGAGCTTGATGAGTGCTTCCAGAGCCGAGATACGATTAACGCCACTATTCTGGCAGCCATGACTGAAGCCACCCAGCCATGGGGCGTTATGGTCACCCGCTACGAGATCAAAGATATTTCACCACCGCAGTCAATCCGTGAAGATATGGAAAAACAAATGACGGCAGAGCGGGAAAAGCGTTCGGTTATTCTCACGGCCGAAGGCGTTAAAACGGCTGCCATTACCGAAGCTGAAGGTCAAAAGCAGGCGCGTGTTCTAGATGCAGAAGCCGCCAAGCAAGAACAAGTGCTGGCAGCAGAAGCTGATAAAGAGGCTCAGATATTGGAGGCAACGGGTAAAGCCGAGGCTATTCGTCTGGTTGCCATCGCCGAAGCCGAGGCTCTTGAAAAAGTGGGCCAAGCTGCTGCAACCCGTGAAGGCGAAAAGGCGGTTGTATTAAGTATTGCTCAAGATGCCATTGCCGCCCACAAAGCTATCGCCGATGAAAGTACTCTGGTACTTTCCGATGGAAAAACTGGCGACAATATCTCCAACACTGTCGCCCAAGCCATCGCGGTTTCCAATGCGATTAATAAGCCTCAAATGCAAGAGTAATGCTATGGATATTGTTCAATACTTTTTAGACGACCATGCCCGACTGTTGTTTTTGCTCTCCGGCGTTAGCTTTATTATTGAGCTTACAATCATGGGCCTGGGTGGACCGCTGTTATTTTTTGCTATCGCCAGTTTTATTACCGGCATACTGGTTAGTACAGGTGTAATTACTGGCTGGGAAAGTGAAATTTTAGTGGTGGGTGTGCTAACTGCAACGATCGCTATTGTGCTTTGGAGGCCATTAAAGAATTTGCAAAATAGTGGCAGCGGCACTGATACCAGCAGCGATATGATTGGGCAGATTGTGCAATCGTCCAGTGAGGTTAGCAATAGCGGCGGAACTATTCGCTATTCGGGGATTGATTGGAATGCTCGACTTGATGCTGATTGTTCAGTCGACACTATTGCTGAGGGACAACGGTGTATGATTATTGCCGTGAATGGCAATGTGATGATTGTGACTACGGCTAACTAGACTTGGGTTGCTCGGCCATCACATCATAAGCTAAATCAGCCTTACCGAGAATCTCGACTTCTTTTCTCCATTGGGTTTCATCACCACCACAGATCATACAGGACTCTTTCATACCCAAAGCACTAAGACCGCCACAGGAGCCCTTTATGGGCTTGTTAGAAAGAATCACGCCCACCGCCATAATGGTAATGACAATTAGCATGAGTCCAAATGCGAGAAGTATTGTAGTCATATCAATAACCTTACTTTAATCAATTAGTGCGCACACCAATGCCGTTATTCTACTTCAGACCCTGACTAGCCGCCAGCCTGACTATTACAGATAGGCTTTAAAAGCCTCGCTATATTGGGCCTCAAACCCCTGCTCGGTTTTCACTAGCATAAAAATAGCCAAGCCCTGCTGCTCAGCTAACGATAAGGCTTGTTTAGCACCTAACACATTCAATGCCGTGGCTAAGCCGTCGGCATAGGCTGAAGACTCGGCTATTACCGTAATGGACGCTAGTGAATGATCAATGGGATAACCCGTTCTGGGATCAATAGTGTGCGAGTAACGCTTACCATCCTGTTCAAAGTAATTACGGTAATCTCCCGATGTGGCCACTGCAACGCCACTCACCTGCACCGTTTTGTTGACTTGACCAAAGGCACCAGCATCGGGCTGTTCTATGGCTATACGCCACGGCGTACCCCGAGGACTATTGCCCGCCACTCTCAGTTCACCACCAATCTCGACCATAAAGTCGGTATAACCGGCATAGGCTAATAGCTCAGCGACTTTATCGACACCATAGCCCTTGGCAATGCCCGACAGATCTAGTACCACTGGTTTGGTTTTACGAATACTGCGATCTTTCAAACCTAATTCAATGGATTGAAAACCGCTACGCGCTAATAACGCTTTAATTTGATCAGCAGCAGGCACTTTTGCAGGCATATCCACACCATTGGGACCAAAGCCCCAAAGATTAACCAATGATCCAACGGTAATATCAAAAGCGCCACCGGTCAGCCAAGCCAATTCCATGCTCATGACTAAAATATCAAACAGGTTCGCACTCACATTAACCCACTCACCGACCAAGGCCTGATTAAATCCGACAAGCTCTGAATCATTTTGATAAGTCGACATTTGTTGGTTGATTAACAGTAACTGCTGATCAATTGCCTGCTGCAATGCCTCTTTATTACTCTGACTGCCCTCAATTTCGAGCACAGTAATATGGTAGGTAGTACCCATGGTTGAGCCAGCGAGGGTAAAATAGTCTCTGTCATCATGACCACAAGCTGCCAGTAGCAAGACAAACAAAAAGAGCAGCCAAGCTGCTCTTATTTTTTTTATCACTAGATTCATTGTTAGTATTTAGAATTCATCCAGCATAATGCTTTCATTTTCCACACCCAAGCTGTGCAACATATTAATAACCGCCGAGTTCATCATCGGTGGTCCACACATATAAAACTCACAATCTTCCGGTGCAGAGTGATTAGCCAGATAGTTATCATGCACCACATTGTGAATAAAACCGGTCATGCCGGTCCAGTTATCTTCTGGCTGTGCATCACTAAGTGCCAAGTGCCAAGTAAAATTTGGAAATTCCTCTGCCAGAGCATCATATTCATCCGCATAAAACACTTCACGCAACGAACGCGCGCCATACCAAAACGATACCTTGCGGTCGGTACCGATACGCTTAAGCTGATCGAAAATATGCGAACGCATGGGTGCCATACCGGCACCACCGCCAATAAAGACCATTTCTGTATCGGTATCTTTGGCAAAAAACTCACCAAATGGACCGAACACAGTGACCTTGTCGCCAGGCTTTAAACTAAACACCCAGGAAGACATTTGACCAGCAGGCAAGCTTAAGTCATTTGGCGGAGGTGTGGCACAGCGGATATTGAATTTAACAACCCCTTTTTCCTCTGGGTAGTTTGCCATTGAGTAGGCACGGATAATTGGCTGATCAACTTTAGACTCAACTTCGAAGAAACCAAAACGCTCCCAGTCAGCCTTATATTCTTCACCCACATCAAAGTCACTGTACTTGATATGGTGCGCAGGCGCTTCAAGCTGCACATAACCACCGGCACGGAAATCAACGCTTTCGCCTTCAGGCAATCTCAGGGTTAGTTCTTTGATAAAAGTCGCCACATTGGGATTGCTTTCAACGGTACACTCCCATTGTTTAATACCGAACACTTCTTCCGGCACTTCAATCTTCATATCCTGCTTAACCGGAGCCTGACAGGATAGGCGCCAACCTTCACGGGATTCACGAGGGGTAAAATGGGGCTCTTCTGTTGGCAGCATAGAACCGCCGCCGTCGTTTACAATACACTTACACTGCGCACAACTACCACCGCCACCACAAGCCGAAGCGAGGAAAATATCGTTAGAAGCCAGCGTTTGTAGTAATTTATCACCCGCCGGTACGGAGATTGATTTCTTGCCGTTAATATCAATAACCACATTGCCTGAACTTACCATACGCGCTCGGGCAAATAAGATCACCGCCACCAAAGAGATAACGACGACTGTAAACATCCCTACGCCGAGGGCGAGAACAATTTCCGGATTCATACTAATACGCCTCTTATAGATCGATGCCGCCGAAAGACATAAAGCCTAACGACATCAAACCAACTGTAATAAACGTAATACCTAAGCCTTGCAGGCCATCAGGTACATCGCTGTATTTCATTTTTTCACGGATACCGGCTAACAATATAATGGCTAATGCCCAACCAACACCGGAGCCAATACCGAAAACCACTGACTCACCGAGGTCATAATCACGTTCAACCATAAACAATGAGGCACCCATGATCGCGCAGTTAACGGTAATTAAGGGCAAGAACACACCCAGAGCGTTATATAAAGCAGGGACAAATTTATCCAAGAACATTTCAAGGATTTGCACCAACGCTGCAATAACACCGATATAACTCAGCAGACCCAAAAAGCTTAGATCCACATCAGCAAAATCCGGACTTAACCACACCAATGCACCTTCTTTTAATAAGAAGTTATAGATGACATAGTTAACCGGCACCGTAATTGCCAGTACCACAATAACAGCAATACCCAAGCCGATAGCTGCTTGCATCTTTTTGGAGAGTGCCAATAAGGTACACATACCCAGAAAGAAGCTTAAGGCCATATTGTCGATAAAGACCGCACGGACAAATAAACTTAGATAATGCTCCATTACAAAGCCTCCTGCGCGTTAGTAGTATTCGCAGTAATCTTAAATTCAGATTCCTCGACTTGGTCTTTTTTCCATGAACGCAGTGCCCAGATAAACAAACCAATCAGGAAAAACGCGCTTGGAGGGAGTAGTAACAAACCGTTTGGCTGATACCAACCTCCATCATTAACGAGTGGTAAAATCTCAATACCGAATAGTTTGCCAGAGCCAAACAGCTCACGCACAAAGGCGATGGCAATCAAAATAACTGAATAGCCCAAACCATTACCCAAGCCATCAAAAAAACTCGGTAGTGGCGAATTTTTCATGGCAAAGGCTTCTGCACGCCCCATAACAATACAGTTAGTGATAATCAAACCAACAAAAACTGATAACTGCTTGCTGATTTCATAGAAATAGGCCTTTAACACTTGGTCAACCACAATAACCAATGAAGCGATAATAACCATTTGTACAATAATCCGAATGCTATTGGGGATAACATGACGAATTAAAGAAATACAGGTATTGGAACAAGCACAAACCACGATCACCGACATACACATAACCAAAGTCACTTTCAGACTTGAAGTTACCGCCAGCGCAGAACAAATACCCAGAACCTGTAAGGCTATCGGATTATTTTTAAAGATCGGATCGACTAATGAATCCTTAACCGTAGACATTATCCTGCCTCCCCTAAACGTAAATTGTTGAGGAACTTCTGAAAACCCTGTTCACCCAACCAAAAGTGTACAAGATTGGTAACACCACGACTGGTCAAGGTCGCACCGGCCAGACCATCAACTTCGTAATCGGCATTAGCACTGCCGGGAGTCACTGAGCCTTTAATCAAGCCCACCGCCACATCATCATTTTGATAGACTTTTTTGCCGGGCCATAGCGCTTTCCATTTTGGATTGTCAATTTCACCGCCTAGCCCCGGTGTTTCACCATGCTCAGAAAAACCTAAACCAGCAATGGTATTGCCATCGTTTTCCAAGGCTAAGAATCCGCGCATGGTGGACCACAGTCCATAACCGCGAACCGGCAAGATAATCTTTTCAATCTCACCATTGGTGACAACCAGATAAACCATGGAGTAATTTTCGCGACGTGAAATTTTTGCCAAATCATCATCTGCACTTAGCGCTGCTGACAAGTTAGCGTCTTTAGCAGCGCGACGTTGATCAAAGCTGGCTGCATCAACGGCATCGGTATAGCGACCGGTATCCAGATCTACGACTTTCGCAGTGATCAGCCTGTTATATTGCTCTTCAATATTTTCTTCAGGATCTAACAGCCCTGCTGCCGCTAGGATATTGCTGTAGCGATCCAACTTTTTGTTGGCATCCTGCTGGCCTTTTAATAATACCGCCGCACTGGAAACTACCAATGAACAAACAATACAAAGTACCAGTGCCACAGCAACCGTTTTGGCGATAGTTTCTTTATTAGCCACGGGCGAGCCTCCGTTTAATGTTAGCCTGCACGACAAAATGGTCGATCACCGGAGAGAACAAGTTAGCAAACAGAATCGCTAACATCATACCTTCAGGGAATGCAGGGTTAACCACACGAATCAGCACCACCATCACACCAATCAAGGCGCCATAGAACCACTTACCGGTATTGGTCATAGACGCAGATACTGGATCAGTCGCCATAAAGATCATCCCAAAGGCAAAGCCGCCAATAGTTAAATGCCAGTACCAAGGCATGGCAAACATCGGGTTGGTCTGCGAACCAATTAAGTTCAGCAACGATGACAACGCAACCATACCTAGCATAACGCCAGTCACAATTCGCCATGACGCTATCCGAGTCCAGAGTAATACTACACCACCTAACAGAATCGCCAAGGCTGAGGTTTCACCCATAGAACCCGTTTCAAAGCCGGCAAAAGAATCCCACCAGGTCAGTGAGTTTTGTAAGGCAGTAACACCGTCACTGGCCACGACCGATAATGCCGTTGCACCGGTATAGCCATCAACCGCTGTCCATACGGCATCACCAGATATCGACGCGGGGTAGGCAAAGAATAAGAAAGCACGGCCGGTTAATGCCGGATTAAGGAAGTTTTTACCGGTACCACCGAAGACTTCTTTACCGACCACCACACCAAAGGTGATACCTAAAGCAACCTGCCACAAGGGAATCGAGGGGGGACAAATCAGCGCGAACAATATAGAGGTAACAAAGAAGCCTTCATTCACTTCATGGCCGCGCTTCATGGCAAATAGCACTTCCCAGAAACCGCCGACAATAAAGGTTACGGCGTAAACGGGGATAAAGTACATAAAGCCATACCAGAAATTATCCCAGATACTGGCGGGGTTGTTACCGGCAAAAGCAGTGATCAAGCCAACACGCCAATCATCAGTCATCGCCATACCCGTCTCTGCGATAATGGTATTGGCCTGAAAACCGATATTCCACATACCAAATAGCATGGCTGGGAAAGCACAAAACCAGACAGTAATCATGATTCGCTTCAAATCAACACCGTCACGCACATGAGCCGTGGTTTTGGTGGTAGAGCTCGGTGAATAAAAGATGGTGTCAACCGCTTCATAGAGCGCAAACCAGTTTTCGTACTTACCGCCCTTGTGGAAGTGCGGCTCCATATCATCCAGTGCTTTACGCAATGCGGGGAATTTTACCGCCATGATTAACCCTCCTTCTCGATGCGAGTCAGGTTATCGCGAAGTATTGGACCATACTCGTACTTACCTGAGCAGACGTAGGTACATAGCGCCAGATCTTCTTCATCCAACTCTAAACAACCAAGGTCTTGTGCCATTTGGGTATCACCGACAATTAAGGAACGCAGTAACTGGGTGGGCAAAATATCTAATGGCATTATGGTCTCAAAGCTGCCTACAGGGACCATCGCCCTTTCACTGCCATTGGTCGATGTGGTGAAATTCATTAACTTGTTTTTGCTAAAGCGCGAGAGGTAGATACCCAGGTTTGAATGTTTTGACGCACCTGGAGACAACCAACCCATAAATTCTCGCTCATCACCTTCTTTGATTACGCTAACCTGCTGATGATAACGACCCAGATACGCAACAGCGCCGCGAGCTGTGCGACCGCCCAACACCGAACCGGAGATAATACGGTTGTTTTCAGGCTTCAATTTACCCGCCGTCAACTCTTGCAGATCGGTACCTAAACGTGTTTTTACCAGTTGCGGTTGATCAACTTGCGGGCCAGCTAAGGCAACCACACGCTCAACCGAGAGCTTACCCTCATTAAACAACTTACCAATGGCGATTACATCTTGATAACCAATAGACCAAGCCACTTTATTAGCACTGACTGGGTTAAGATAGTGCATATGGGTGCCAACCAAACCGGCGGGATGTGGGCCGGCAAATTCAGCGGTTTCTACCTTTGCGGACCCAGTCGAGATATTGCCGCCCGGCGCTGTGGCTACAAATACTTTTTTATTTAGTTTGGTGAGGACAGTCAAACCATCAACAAAAGCCGCAGCCTGATCGGCAATAATGACTGCAGGATCAGCGGCTAGTGGGTGAGTATCAATCGCTGTAACAAAGATGGCTGTCGCTGCTGAATCCGGCGCTGGTACTCGGCTATAGGGGCGAGTACGCAATGCCGTCCACTGACCGGAATTAACCAAGGTATCGATTACCTGCTGTCGATCCAGTGAATCAATATCAGCACCGGTCTCGAAAGTTTCAAAATCATCGCCTTCCACATCGATAACAATCGACTGAAAAACACGTTTATCACCGCGATTAATCGCCGATACAATGCCGCTGGCTGGTGATGTATATTTCACTCCTTCGGTTTTCTTATCGGTAAATAGTAACTGACCGGTTTTGACTCGATCTCCAACCTGCACCGACATTGTTGGCTTCATACCAATATAGTCATAGCCTACCAGAGCAACAGAACGAGTTTTCGCCCCCTCGCTAATAGCCTGTACGGGGACACCGGAGATAGGCAAGTCCAAACCACGACTGATCTTAATCATAGATATGCCTGACACTTAATTATTAAAAACGTTGATTGTGGGAACTGACTCAACGGAAAAGCTCACCTTTGACCTAAAAATAGACTAAGGATAGTTAAGCTTCGGTTGATATTCTGCCCCCATAGGGGCACACCCCCAAATTTGGCGCAAGTATAAAGATCTGGGGGCGAAAATGCCATAGTTGCTGACCGCATTCGGTTGATTTAAAAGGTGTTTTTATCATGATTCGAAAGCTATTAGCGTGATTTTCGATATTCGCCCAGAAAATAGTCGAGGAGTTTGGCATCAATAACTAGCCGCTAAAGCCACAGCATAAATTAACACCCAAAAAAAAAGCCGCCAACAGGCGGCTTTACTATTTGCCTAGACCTAGCTTTCCTTAGGGAAAACCCGATATTCAACACCGGCCATTTGCTCCAACACCCGGTGAACCTGACAGCTATAGCCAAATTCATTGTCATACCAGCAATAGATAATCACTTGGTTACCATTGACGATGGTAGCTACCGAATCATAAATACAGGCTTCTCTTGAGCCCACTAAATCGCTGGAAACGACTTCAGGCGAGTTTGAATAGGCGACTTGCTTGCGCAGTGGAGAATGCAGCGCAATATTGCGCATATACTCATTTACCTCTTCCACGGTAGTCTCTTTGGCTAGCGTCAGCTTTAAAATAGCCATTGATACATTTGGTGTGGGTACACGAATGGCGTTACCGGTTAGCTTACCTTTCATCACCGGCAACACTTTAGCAACAGCCTTGGCAGCACCGGTAGAGGTAATAACCATATTTAACGGCGCACTGCGACCACGACGGTCGGCCTTGTGATAATTATCAATCAGGTTCTGGTCGTTGGTATAAGCGTGAACCGTTTCGATATGACCAGAGACAATGCCAAATTCATCGTCTATGGCCTTTAGTGGCGGAGAAATAGCATTGGTGGTGCAGCTGGCTGCCGAGATAATACGGTCTTCATCGCGAATCACATCATTGTTGATGCCGTAGACGATATTGGGTACATCGGCACCGGGAGCGGTCAAGATAACTTTTGATGCACCGGGTCGCAGATGACGGGATAGACCTTCGGCATCCTTAAAGATACCGGTATTATCAATCACGATGGCATTATCAATACCATGCTCTGTGTAATCTACCTCTTCAGGAGAGCCGGCGTAGATCACTTTAATTTCATTACCGTTGGCAACAAACGAGCTGCGCTCTTCATCGACACGAATAGTGCCATTAAACGGCCCATGAACCGAGTCGCGACGCAGTAGGCTAGCGCGTTTGACCAAATCATTTTTGGCGCCACCTTGACGGACAACAATGGCCTTGAGGCGCAAGTTGTCGCCACCGCCAGTTTTTTCGATCAGTAGGCGAGCCATCAAACGCCCGATACGCCCAAAACCATAAAGCACCACGTCACGGGGCTCAGGAGCAGGCGTTGTATCATTGATTAATTCAGCCACTTCCTCGCGAACAAAGTCTTCAATACTAACGCCGCTAGCCTTTGGGCCGTTTTCATAGTTAACTGCAATGCGACCGGCGTCGATATGGGCAATACCCAGATTCAGGTCAGCCAGTGCTTTAATCACCGGAAAGGTTTCAAATTCAGACAGTTCATTTTGCTCCACCTGACGCACAGCACGGTGAGCCTTCATAATATCTAGCACTGAGAGATTAACTAGATTCTGGCCATAAACGTAGGTTTTAACGCTATTACGGTAAAGTTTACCGACCAAAGGGATCATAGCTTCGGCCAAGGCCTCACGCTCTTTCCAATCACCAAAATAATCATCGGGACGTTTACGGGTATTATTATCAGTACTCACTGTTGGATACCTTTGTTTTAAATAAAAGTTTTTAAGTAGAAGTTTTTAAGTAAAAGTTTTCAAGTAAAAGCGTTCCAGTAAAATCGGACTTGCCAAAAAAGCGCG
>NZ_CAXAHB010000017.1:0-28826 GCF_963968385.1 uncultured Oceanicoccus sp. | reverse complement strand
CTCAGCGTTTCAGAGCTGCAGGACGATTTGCAGGAACAATTGCTCGATCACTATTTGGGTAGCCGGCACAGTGATTTTGCCTGCTGGCTATTGTCACATAAAGCCGGTGAGATGGTGATAGAAATAAAACCGGAAAAGATATCCACTTGGGATTACACAGAAAAAATGTAGGGGATAACAACCAATGGCTAATAGGAATAATAACAAACCCCAAGTCGGTATCGGCGCCTGTTTAGTCGGCCATGCCGTTCGTTACAGTGGCGATGCTAAAAAGGCCAGCCATGTTTTGAGAAAGCTTTCTGAAACGATGGAGATGGTTGCCTTGTGTCCAGAAGTTGCCATTGGTTTGCCGGTGCCTCGCGAGCCGATCAGAATTGTTGAAAACGCTGAGGGCATTCACGTTAAAGACAGTGAGTCTCAAACCATTGATTATACTCAACCGTTAAAAGATTTTGCCGATAAGGTGACAACAGAACATCAGGATTTTGCCGGTTATATTTTTGTCAAAGGTTCTCCCAGTTGTGGTTACGAGCGAGTTAAGCGCTATAACGATGCAGGCAATGCATTGGCTAATACAGGCGTCGGTGTTTACGCGCAACAGATGATGGACAACGACCCGCTGTTACCGGTGGAAGAAAATGGACGTTTACACGACCCTATCCTGCGAGAAAATTTTGTCCGCAGAGTCTATGCCTATCATGAATGGAAACAATTAAAACAGTCAGTCGAGGTTGTTACCCTACACCACTTAACGCAATTTTATGCTCGGTATAAATATTTGGTTATGGCCCATAATATGACCAACTATAAAACCATCGGCCGGTTATTATCCAAGCCCGATAATCAAAACCCGCAGCGACAAGCGGATCAATTTATCGAGCTATTAATGAGTGCGCTTAAATGTTCGGCTACCCGCAAAGGTTATAGCAATGCACTATCGCACATTAAGGGCTACCTAAAACGCAGTATCAGCAGTACCGAAAAGGTATCGATTGATGAAGTGATTGATCAGTATCGCACCGGCGATTTACCTTTAATTGTGCCGGTAAAATTATTAAATCATTATTTTAATATTTACCCCAATCAATATATTGGCCAGCAAACTTTGTTGATAGACAGCATTATTCCGGCAAGGGCGGGATTTTAACTTGGCTAAACAACGTTAGTTTTCCCATTGCCTCAAGCTGAGGTAATGCCCCGAGCCGTATCCACATAATCCCACCGCATTTCGCTATCGGTAAATCCGCGGCAAAGAGCTGCGGCCTATTCTTGCCAAATACATCCTGACAACCTGCTTCCATTAAACCGGCGTTATAGGGACAGCGCCTCTATCAAATAGGCTGGTGGCTTGGTAGATAATAAATTGCGTACATATTCATCCGATAAGCACGTTAAAATTCACAGTTTTATTGTCCTTATAAATTAGAACAAGAATTAATTTACAGCTATGATAAATAATAAACGCTGTCTGTTATCCGCTGTGGAAGGAGTTTTGTATGCTTGGCTCTGTTGATATCAAAGATCATATGCTGAAAAGCCCAGTGGTCATCTCCCCCGATGCGCTGCTTTCCGAGGCGGTCAGCAGTATATTGCGCCATAAAATTTCGGGGCTTTGTGTGGTTGATAATAATAAAAAATTACTGGGGGTGCTGTCAGAACTGGATTGTCTTAAAGGCTTTATAGCGGCGACCTATAATAGCGGCAACATGGGTAAGGTGGCGGACTATATGACCACAGATGTGGATGTGGTTGATGTGCGTGAAAATATTATTAATGTTGCCAACGATATGATGAGCAAAAACCAGCGCCGCCGGCCGGTGATACAGGATGGCCAATTAATCGGACAAATTTCCTGTCGACAGTTATTGTACGCAGTGGGAGAGTTTTCCAGTAATGCCAGTTATGCTTAATATTTTTGTTAGATTTGTATTAGTGTCGCCAACTACTAAAGCCGCTATCTGATTTAAAGGCTATCAAACAGGCCTTTTAGACCAGACAAGGTATCCTCGGCCTTTTGTTGATTCAGTTCGACATCTTTTTCTTCCCCTTCCCAAACCAAATCGTCGTAAGGCAGCTCATCCAAAAATCGGCTGGGGGCGCAATCGATTAACTCGCCAAACTGTTTACGCTTGCTGCAGTAGGTAAGGGCGAGGGTTTGTTTGGCCCGCGTAATACCGACATAGCAAAGCCTGCGCTCTTCTTCGATATTGCCTTGCTCGACACTGACGCGGTGGGGCAGAATATCCTCTTCCATCCCAACCACATAGACATGGGGAAATTCCAAGCCTTTGGAGGCATGCAGGGTCATTAACTGCACCTGATCGGTGGCCTCATTTTCTTCTTCCTGACGATCAAGCATATCCCGCAGGACTAATTTGGCCACTGCCGATTGCATATCATTGTCGTCATCGTCCGCTGTTTCGATGGTGGATTGCAGCGAATCGATCAGAGTAAAGACATTGGCCATTCGTCGCTCGGCCACCGCGCTGCTGGAACTGTTTTGATGCAGCCAGGCCTCATAATCAATATCGCTAACCATCTCCCGAATCGCCGAGATGCCCTCGCCGCTGTCACAGCGCTGGCCGACCCGAGACAGCCATGCGGTAAATTGTCGTAGCCGTTGTAGACCGGCCTCGGGCAGTGACTGCTCAAGCCCTATTTCATCACAGGCGGCAAACAGGCTAATGTCGCGCTCGGTTGCGTAGCTACCCAACCTTTCCAGCGTGGATGCTCCGATTTTTCGGCGCGGCACATTGATAATCCGCAGAAAAGCATTGTCATCGTCGCGGTTAATCAATAGCCGCAAATAAGCCATGATGTCTTTGATTTCATTGCGCGCAAAAAATGAAGTGCCGCCACTGATTTTGTAAGGTATTTGATGGTGTTGAAATTTAAGCTCTAACAAACGCGCTTGATGGTTGCCGCGATAAAGCACCGCAAAGTCCGAATACTGGCCACTGCCACGAACTCGGCGATCGAGAATTTCGGTGACCACCCGCTCGCATTCGACTTCTTCATTGCGGCATCGAATCACCCGAATAGGGTCACCGTAACCGAGCTCACTCCACAGAGCTTTTTCAAACACGTGAGGGTTGTGATCAATAACTTGGTTGGCGGCTTTTAGGATTCTAGCGGTGGATCGATAGTTCTGTTCCAGCTTGACCAATTTCAGGTTGGGATAGTCATCCTGAAGCTGGGCAAGATTCTCCGGGCGAGCGCCTCGCCAAGCGTAAATCGACTGATCGTCATCCCCAACAACCGTTAGCTTGCCCCTATTTCCTATGAGCTGCTGGACTAGTAAGTACTGACTAACATTGGTGTCCTGATACTCATCCACCAGCAGATAGTGGATGCGGCGCTGCCATCGTTGCAGAATATCGGGGAACTGCTGAAAGATGTGTACCGGTAGCAAAATCAGGTCATCAAAGTCCAGCGCGTTATAAGCTTTAAGCGCCCGTTGGTAGCGCAAATAGGCTTGCGCGCAGAGCATATCCAATGGCTCATCGGCTTGCGCAATCGCCTGTTCCGGACTGATCACATCGTTTTTCCAGTTGGAAATACGGTGCTGAATGGTCTCAGCCTGATCGTTATCCTCGCCGTGGTTTTGAATCAGTAAGTCTTTAATCAGTGCCTGCGCATCCTGCTGATCAAATATCGAAAAGCCGCTTTTATAGTCAAGGCACTGGTATTCCTTGCGGATAATCCTTAGACCGAGATTATGGAAGGTAGAAACGATTAAGCCGCGCGCGGCCGATTTTGATACCAACGGCGTGACTCGCTCCTTCATTTCCCGCGCCGCCTTATTGGTAAAGGTGAGCGCGGCGATATTGCTACCTTTAATACCGCATTGTTCAATCAGATAGGCAATTTTGCGGGTAATCACACTGGTTTTGCCGCTGCCGGCGCCAGCAAGCACCAAAAGCGGACCGTCGATATAGCGAACAGCTTCCAGCTGACGGGGATTCAAATTACTCAAAGGCACTGCTCATCAGCTAAAAACGGTTCTGGGGGCAACAAAGGGCGAGCATTGTAGCAGTGGATTTCTGTCAGTAGGAGGCTTAGATCAGTTATATAGCTAATTCACCGAAAAAATCTTCTGTAAATACTAGAAGTTTTATTAAATAAGGCCTATAACTAGTTGATATTAAAATAAATATAACGGCTTTGCACAGAAAATAACCGTTAAATTATAAGCGCAACCCTGAGGTTTGCGCTTAACAATAAACAAAAACAGCAATAATCGCTTGAACTATCAGGCAATAGTTGGGGCTGGCCTCGATGTAGGTCACCGCTTAGTTATAGGTATTTGAATGCAAGAGTCAGTGGCGCGAATACTGCTTTTAGGCAGTAACCCCGTCGAATATCGTCGATTTGAAGCGATGCTAAGCGCTAACCGGCAAAGTGCCTTTCAGCTGTTGTGGTGTGAACAGCTAAAAAACGGCAGCGCTGAAATAGCCTCGGGCCACTACGATGTCGTGCTGTTGGACTGCCAGCATCAGCCTGAGGCGGCGCTGTCCTTGCTCCAGCAAACGGCAAAACAAGAGCACCAGCCAGCCATTATTGCCCTGATTGCAGAAACTGATAGCACTGCTTCGCAGCAAGTGCTGCAATATGGTGCTACGGATTACCTGTTTCTGGATAATCTTGATAATCATGTTTTGCAGCGTTGTATCGGTTACGCCATCGACAAAAAACAGGCTGAGAAAAAAATTAATCAGCTCAATCTCTACGACCCTTTAACGGGCATTCCCAATCGCCTGTTATTCCGTCAGACCCTGGAGCGGGCGATTGAGTTAGCCAAGACCCAACAAACATCGCTAGCGTTGTTATTGATTAACCTCGACGGCTTTAAAAAGATTAACCAAAGTTATGGCAGTGAAGCCGGCGACCGTTTAGTGGCAACAATGGCTGAGCGTTTGGCCCGCTGTGTGCGCAAAAACGATGGCATTGCCCGAATTGGCGGTGATGAATTTACGGTGATGCTAGAAGATTGTCACAGCAATGATGATATTGCCTTAGTCGCCAAAAAAGTGATTGATGTTGTCTCTGCGCCGTTTACCGCTGCAGGCCAGCCAGTGATTGTTAGTTGTAGTATTGGTATCGCTATTTATCCGGAGGCCGGCGATACCGTTGATGGCTTGCTTAAGCGCGCCAATATGGCAATGTTAGAAGCTAAGACGCAGCGCGGCAGTCAGTATAATTTTTACAGCGAGGCAACTAACGCCGACGCTATGTACCGGATAAATCTAGAGTCCGATCTCCGTCGCGCGCTGCGAAGCAATGAGCTTGAAATGCATTACCAGCCCCGCGTTGCCATTGGCAGCGGCGCTACTGTTGGTATGGAAGCACTGATTCGCTGGCGTCATCCAAACCGTGGATTGATATCGCCTGAAGAATTTATTCCTGTGGCAGAAGACTGTGGCTTAATCGTGCCTATTGGTTATTGGGCGATTCAGCAGGCTTGTAGCGATATGCGCTGCTTTGATCAAAGCGGCCACAATAATTTAGATATAGCGATCAACTTGTCGTTTAAGCAACTGCAAGACCCTATGTTTGTCGATACCGCTACGCGCATTATTGAGCAAAGCGGTATCGATGCCAGTCGATTGGAATTTGAGTTAACCGAAACCGCCATTATGTCAAACTACCAACAAACTTATGAGGGGATGATGGCCTTGAGCAAACTTGGTATTAGCTTTTCTCTGGATGATTTTGGCACCGGCTTTTCATCCTTTGCCCATATCCAGCGCTTACCGATTTCTGCATTAAAAATTGATCGCAGCTTTGTCAGCAACGTAGCCAAAAATAATGACGATGGCATTATTGTCAAAGCGATGATCAATCTTGCCCATAGTCTGCGTTTACAGGTGATTGCTGAAGGGGTAGAAACCTTGGAGCAGTTTCAGTTTCTTTGGCAGAATCGCTGTGATCAGGTGCAGGGATTTTATTTTAGTCCGGCCGTTAATGCGGCGGACTTTAATCAAATGGTTGATCAAAGAGCGACCATGGCCGTTTAATAATTCTTCGTTGGCTTTTGCGCCGAGTTATTTCTCTATTGGTCGGGTGCGGCCATTATCATCAATCGCCACAAATACAAATTGACCCTCAGTCACTTTTACCGGCTCAAAATTCTGTTTTTGATTGATCCATACTTGCACAGTAATCGACACAGAGCTGCAACCGATTCTGGTGACTTGCGTGTAACAACTCACTATGGCGCCAATATGCACCGGGGTTAAAAACAGCATATTGTTAATCGCAACGGTAGCCACTCGTCCTTTTGCCACGCCAGTAGCGGCAATACTCGCCGCCAAATCCATTTGTGAAACCACCCAGCCAGCAAAAATATCGCCATACGGGTTAGTATGTGCCGGCATGGCAAGCGTTTGGATAGCGAGGCTACCCTCCGGACAGGGCTGGTCTGTTAGCGGTGTTAAGCTCATTATTATCTCGGCTGTGGAATTTATGTAACGGCGCGAGTTTTACCTGAGTCATCGATCGCTACAAAGACAAACTCGCCATCAGTAACCTTGGTCGGCTGCTGAGTTGTTTTATGTTGAACCCAAACCTCAACATTGACCTTGACTGAGCTGCGGCCTACCTCTTTTATATCTGCATAGCAGCTAACAACCGCGCCAACATGGACTGGAGTTAAAAACACCATGCCGTTAATCGCTACCGTTGCAATTCGTCCGCGGGCAACTTTTAACGCCGCAATAGCACCGGCCAAATCCATTTGCGATACTAGCCAGCCACCAAAAATATCGCCGCTGGCATTAGTGTCTGCAGGCATGGCAACGGTTTGCAGGGCAAGATCGCCAGTTGGCACAGGGGCGTCGTCGTTTAAATCATTGTTACTCATGAAAAACCTTAAAAAATTGATATTGATATAGCTGAATAGGGTTATTGTTGCTCTATTATTATTTCAATAGCTCAGCAAGACCGGTAACCAAAGATGGCCAGAGTGCAATCATGCCTAGGACTAGCAGTTGAATCAATACAAAAGGCATGACTCCGCGATAAATATCTGCAGTTTTCACCGAGTTTGGTGCCACGCCGCGCAAATAAAATAATGCGAAGCCAAAAGGCGGTGTTAGAAAAGAAGTTTGCAGATTGATTGCAATCATAATCCCAAGCCAAACGGGGTCCAGACCCATGGCCAATAAAATAGGCCCGACAATCGGCACCACCACAAAGGTGATTTCAATAAAGTCGAGAATAAAGCCCAGCAGGAAAATCACTAGCATCACTATCGCCGTAGCGCCGATGACGCCGCCGGGCATTTGCTGAAAGAAATGATGAATGACTTCTTCGCCGCCAAAGCCGCGGAACACTAGAGAGAACACCGCCGCGCCAATTAAAATCATAAAAACCATACAGGTTTTTTCAAGAGTCGAACGGCCAACTTCCGCTAAGCGCTGTTTGTTTAACTCGCCTTTTAACGCTGCGAGTAAGGTAGCACCCAAAGCGCCAACTCCAGCCGCCTCTGTGGGGGTGGCCGCGCCTACCAAAATAGAACCCAGTACCGCCACAATTAATAACACCGGTGGGATTAGGCCACTCAATAAATCAGCCATTAACGGCCGCTGCTGGTCATCGGTAGCGGGGACCCGCTCTGGCCGCAGTTTTACCAAGATCAAAAGATAAGCGATATACAAGGTGACTAATAACAAGCCTGGTATCAGAGCGCCGATAAATAGATCACCCACCGAAACGGTTTTGGGATTAAAGACGCCCATATTTAATTGTGCCTGTTGATAGGCAGAAGACAGAATATCGCCCAATAACACCAATGCGATAGATGGCGGAATAATTTGCCCTAATGTGCCAGTGGCGCAAATCACGCCAGTGGCTAGTTTGGGATCGTAACCACGGTTTAACATAGAAGGCAGTGACATCAAGCCCATGGTCACCACCGTGGCGCCAACAATGCCGGTACTGGCGGCAAGCAACATGCCGACTAAGACGACAGAGATCGCCAGCCCTCCTTGTACGCGACCAAACAGTGCCGCCATATTGTTCAGTAGCTGTTCGGCTATGCGAGATTTTTCCAGCATGACGCCCATCATCACAAACAGCGGAACGGCAATCAGTGTGGTGTTTTGAATGGTGCCAAATAACCGGTTGGGTATAGCCGTTAGAAAAGAGGCATCAAAATGGCCGGTGATAATGCCCGCTCCGGCAAAAAGCAATGCGGTGCCGGCTAAACTAAAGGCTACTGGGTAGCCCAGCATCAAGACCAGACAAACCGCGATAAACATAAATAGCGGGATCAGCTCAATCATCGGCCGTTTCCATCAATATTAATGCGCTGCGTAGAATTTCTGCCAATGCCTGTAGCCCAAGATTGATAGCCATAAGAGGAATTAAGGTTTTTAACAGAAACACAGCGGGAATGCCGCCGGGCTCGGTGGAGACTTCACCAATCTGCCAAGACTGCACAACAAAGTCCCAGCTGATAAAAAAAATATAACAGCACAGCGGCAACAGAAAAATAATACCGCCCAGACTATTTACCCAGGCTTTAGCTCTGGGAGAAAAGTTGCGATATAAAATATCGACCCGCACATGGCCATCCTGTTTTAGGGTATAAGCAGCGCCCAACATAAAAATGCTAGCATGCAGATAAGTGACCCCTTCTTGTAAACCAATAAGACCGATGCCAAAGCCATAGCGCAGTACCACCACCAGACACAGCATTAACATCATCAGCAAGCTCAACCAAGCGAGCATGCGACCGGTCAGTTCAGAGAGCCGATCAATCAAGCGATAAATAACGGTTATTGGCATAGCGCTTAAGAGGATAGTGTTAGGGTAGCTCCATTATAGCTGAGCTAGTGGATAGGCGCACGATTACTGGCCAGATCAAGGCAAAATCTGCTATGGTTTGATCCCAGTGATGATGCCGCGTTACGCATTAACAAACCTAAAATAGACGACTTGGATTTGCAAAAAATCTAACCACAAATCTGAGCGCCGGCGTTTACAGAGTCTTCAAGCCGGTTAGAGTTTAGAGCCATATTCGGAACGATTAATGACAGACAAACAATCAGCAGCGCTTATTGGCAGCGAACCTACCATTGAGCTTATTGCCGGACGTCACCCCAATGGTGAACTGGTGGTAGAAAAAGTATTAGTCAACCCTCAAAGCGAAGAAAACAGTTACCAATTATTAAAATCGCCTGTATTTGTTCGTGGCATTGCCCGCGCTGATGTTATCCAGTCCCTAGAAAAACCCAAAGGGGCGTTTAAAGTGCTCAAGCACGGCGGAAATCTCTGTTTGCGGGTTTTTAGCAAAGACGATTTTAGCACCACGGCATTGTCTGCCTTAGAGCAGGCCCTCACCTCCGAGATTGAAAAGCTGGGCGGTGATTTGGATATCAAAGAACCCAAAGCACTGGTCTATAGTATTCATGTGAGTTGTGGTTTTAACGCTGTAGAAAAAATATTAGACGATGCGCTGTCATCCTATGACGATGTAGCGTGGTTTTATGGCAATGTTTACGATCCGGAAACCGGCGAGCCATTAAATTGGTGGCAGCCGATTCTGGCTCCTGAATAAGGTAGAGCAAAGAATATGTTAATGGTGATCTCTCCCGCAAAAACACTGGATTTTGACACTCCGGCAACTACCAAGGTGTCAACTCAACCGGATTTTCTCGATCAGTCTCAGCAATTGATTGATGAGCTGCGCGAACTTTCTCCGTCGGATATTTCTAGCCTGATGAGCGTTAGCGATAAGCTGGGCAACCTAAACTTTGACCGTTTTTTAAACTGGCATACGCCCTTTGATGCAAACAACGCCAAGCAGGCGGTGTTAGCCTTTAAGGGAGATGTTTATACCGGCTTGGATGCAGAAAGCTTTAATAGCAAAGACTTTAAGTTTGCACAAAAACATTTGCGCATTTTATCAGGGCTTTATGGTCTGCTTCGTCCGCTGGATTATATTCAACCCTATCGATTAGAAATGGGCACTAAGTTTGCTAACAACGTCGGCGATAACCTCTATCAGTTTTGGGGTGAGCAGATTACCGATGCTATCAATTGGCAACTAAAAAAATCCCGCAGTGATGTACTACTTAATTTGGCCTCTAACGAATACTTTAAGTCGATTCAGCAAAAAAATATCAACGCCGATATTATTACTCCGGTGTTTAAAGATTTAAAAAGCGGCAAATATAAAATTGTCAGCTTCTATGCCAAAAAAGCCCGTGGTCTGATGAGCGCTTATGTGATTAAAAACCAACTGACTGCCGTGGATGATATCAAACAATTTGATATCGATGGTTATGGCTATAACGCTGCCATGTCATCAGCCAGAGAGTGGGTATTTACCCGCGATAAACCGGCCTGATCGATTTATTGCGCGGTTTTTTTAAACGGTAGCATGGCACTGGCCTGCGCAATATACTCTTTCATTGATTGATTATCCTGATCAATAAATTGATTAATCGCCGCCGCAAAATCCGGGTTGGCTATCCAGTGATTAGACCAGGTTTCTATCGGCGTAAAGCCGCGTTGAATTTTATGCTCACCCTGAGCGCCAGGGTCAAAGCGCTGCAAGTTATTGGCAATGCAATATTCAATGCCCTGATAATAACAAGCTTCAAAATGCAGATAGTCATATTCAACCATACACCCCCAATAACGGCCGTACAGCGTGGTTGAATCCTTAAAATTAAGTGCGCCGGCAATGGCCTCGCCGCCCTTATTATGATCATAGGCTAGCACCAGTACGATATGCTCAGCCATCGTAGCGGCAATCAATTCAAAAAACGCTTGATTAAGATAGCCGCCATGACCGCTGCGTTTGGCATAGGTCAGTTGATAAAAATAATAAAATCGCTGCCAAATCTCGGGTGAAATATCCGCGCCTTCAATGACGTCTAATTGCAGATTTTGCTGTTCAATTCTGCGTCGTTCTTTTTTTACATTCTTGCGCTTTCTCGAACTAAAGCTATTAAGAAAATCATCAAAGCTGGCAAAGTTTTGATTAAGCCAATGGTACTGTGAACCGCGGCGCGGCTTAAACCCAGACTGTTTAAACCGCTCCTTGGCTTCCGTGGCAGGAAATAAAATATGAATCGAAGAAGCGTCAACACGATAGGCGTGGGCTAGTAATGCGTCTGCTAAGGCTAAGTGAATAGCCTCTGCATCATGGCCAGGCTTAATACAAAGTCTAGGGCCGGTAGCCGGAGTAAAAGGTATCGCCGACAGCATTTTTGGATAGTAAGCGAGATTATGGCGCTGGTAAGCATCAGCCCAAGACCAATCAAACACATACTCGCCATAGGAGTGGTATTTTAAGTACATCGGCATAACAGCAATTAATTGTTCGCCGTCATAAACCAGCGCATGTTGTGGCTGCCAACCGGTCTCGCGATCAGTGGCCTTGCTCACTTCCAAGGCATGTAAAAACTCATAGCGGGTAAAGGGGTAGTCAATTCCGGTGACAGCATTCCATTGGGCAGAATCAATGGCGGTAATACTGTCGATAAAGCTAACCGGCATAAGCATAATTCAAGGCAATACCACAGAAAATAATTCCGCCAACCCAGTGATTATTTAAAAAAGCGTTAAAGCAAAGATCGCGATCACGGTGACGAATCAAGTACTGTTGATATACGAACAACAGCGCCGTCGCGATCAAACTTAAAAAATACCAATAAGCCAAGTCAAAGGCCCAGCCCACGCCAATCAGCAACACAATCACGATACTTTGCAGTAAGCCGGTCATTAAACGGTCATATCGACCAAAGAGAATCGCTGTGGACTTAACCCCAATTTGAATATCGTCATCCCTGTCGACCATGGCATAAAAGGTATCGTAAGCAACGGTCCACAACACCACGGCAAAATACAACAGCCACAACGCTTTCGGCAGAGCATTTTGTTGTGCGGCAAAGGCCATCGGAATGCCCCAAGAAAAGGCGGCCCCGAGCACCACCTGCGGCAAGTGGGTATAACGTTTCATAAACGGATAGCAGGCGGCTAGAGCAACAGCGGCGAAGGATAAAACAATGGTTTTGGGGTTGGTAAACAATACCAGCACAAAAGCCAACGAACACAGTACAGCGCTAACAATCAGCGCTTCTTTTGAACTGATTTTGCCGGAGGCTATGGGGCGGTGGGCGGTGCGTTTCACATGGGCATCAATATGGCGGTCGGCAAAGTCATTGATCGCGCAACCTGCTGAACGCATTAAAAAAGTGCCGACAATAAAAATCACCAGCAATCGGGTATCCGGCACGCCTTCCGCGGCAATCCATAGTGCCCATAGCGTTGGCCATAGCAATAGATAAGTGCCAATAGGGCGGTCAAAGCGAATGAGGGCTAGATAGTCGGGGACTTTATTGAGTAGCGCGGTATGCAGGGCGGTCATAGTGTTAGATATTCGGTAATACAGGCGACCTGCAGTATAACAGTTAGTGGCTGAATAGCGTTATGGTGGACTGAATTGAGCTACTAGACGCGGCTGAAGTAGGCGACGAGCATCACCGTTGGCATCAGCAGGATGACAGACACAATGACTATTAATTCAAAGCGGTCTAAGCCATCGTTGCCAATAATTAGCACCAGCTCATTGTTGGCAACCAGTCGTCGATCCGACCTGCGGCGGCTATCGTAAGCTGAATTATATAGCTGCCGACGATCCCTGCCTGAACGGCGATTTAAAAACACTCGCTTGTTCATATTATAAAATCCTTAGTGGTTACATTTTTTATTATCATTGTCCTGTGGCGACCATCTTATAAACAGATCGCTAAAATGCCAAGACCTACTTGCGATTTTTATAATTACGCGTTATCTAAAAAGATTTCGCTAACCATGATCGGCCTAGCGGCTAATTCAAAGCGACAACGTCGCCCCCAAAGGGTACCGCTTTGTTGTAAATCGGCGGGCAACTGTGAATCATTGCCGGCAATAGCGGCAATTTGAAAGGGGTGGCGACGCATACTGGTATCCCGAAACAGCATTTCCCCCAGTGAACTGTCATTAAATTTGCGGAGCCGCCGTAGCCGCCCAACCAGCGAGCTAGCGGGGATAACGCTGCGGGCAAATACGCGGGGCTTACCGGCGCAGAGCAGGGCAACCTCCCGAATAATCGCCATTTCGCGAGTCGGTATACCTAGCAGGGTTGCTTCAGATAAGCGCGGGCGCTGCCATTGCTGACTGAGCACCTGTACTTTGAACTGCCCGCCACTGGATTTGATTAATCGCTGTGTCAGCGAACCGCTATCCAACAGCCAGCGCCGTACTGAACCGGGCACGCTAACGGAGGTAAAGTGACGATAATTCTGCCAGTTAGATTCTTTGGGGTGGTATCCGGATGGTTGAAGGGAATACAATAGCGCGCTTCCAGCGGGTTGGGAATTAATAGCGGATTAACTACTTAAGCCGTCGGGTTTTTGTTGTGTTACGGGTCGAGCTGGCAAAAGAATGCGTGATAACCATTCAATATGCAAGTTATCTCCAGTAAGCCATTACCAGCAATCCATCACCAGCAAGCAATGAAGATCGGTTTAATAGACAATAACGTATAGCAAAAAAATAACAGATAGGATTAGGACTTTAAATGACTAAGTGGGAATGTATTATTTGTGGCTGGGTTTATGATGAAGCCAAAGGCGATCCGGACTCAGGTATAGCACCGGGCACCCGATGGGATGATATCCCCGACGATTGGTTGTGCCCCGATTGTGGTGTCGGCAAAGAAGACTTCGAAATGATTGAGATGACGTAAACGTGCCAGACGTTCCTCATAAATCGGAAAATACTACCGACCATCAGATGGCGCCTGTCGTTATTGTGGGCACTGGTCTGGCCGGCTATGGTTTAGCCAGAGAGTTTCGCAAGCACGACGCAGAAACGCCCTTAGTTCTAATCACCCATGATGATGGCCGCTCATATTCCAAGCCTATGTTGTCTACCGGTTACACCAAAAATACTGAAGCCAGTGATTTGGCGCAGTCAGATGCCGGCAGTATGGCTAGAACGCTAAAAGCCAGTGTTTGGACTATGACTCAGGTAGCTGCTATTGATACTGATCAACAAATCATCAAACTCGATGCTAGCGCCACTAGCGTCCACTACAGTCAATTGGTGTTAACCCTGGGTGCTGAAACGATCAAGCCACCCATACAAGGCAACGCGCTGGAGGCTATTTATTCCATTAATGATTTGCTGGACTTTGATAATTTTCGCAAGGCGGTAAAAAACACCGGCGCGAAAAAAATCTGTGTGATCGGTGGTGGCTTGATCGGCTGCGAATACACCAACGACCTTATCAACGGTGGTTTTGAGGTTGAAACAGTTGATCCGTTAGATTATTGCCTGCCGACCCTGTTGCCGGAGGCTGCCGGTAAAGCGGTGCAGCGTGCGTTGGAGGAACAAGGCGCCAAGTTTCATTTTGGCCCCCTGGTGACTGAAGTCAACAAAGCAGATTCTGGGGTGGTAGTTAGCCTTAATACCGGTGCTACTATCGAGGCCGATATCGTGGTCTGTGCGGTAGGCGTACGCCCTCGCACCGAGCTGGCCAAAGCCGCCGGTATTAAAGTGAATCGCGGTATCGTCACTAATCGTCTACTAGAGACCTCCGCCAACAATGTCTATGCTCTGGGCGACTGTGCTGAAGTGGCCGGCCAGGTGTTGGTTTATGTCGCCCCGTTGATGGCTGGTGCCAGAGCTCTGGGTAAAACGCTAGCGGGCGAACCCACCGAAGTGAGCTATCCCGCTATGCCTATCACCATTAAGACCCCTGCTTGCCCAGCGGTAGTAAGCCCAGTGCCTGACAGTGCTGAGGGTGCGTGGGTGGTGCAGGAAAATGGCAATAATGTGATTGCCGAATTCCGTGGCGCCGACGGCGGCTTACTAGGCTTTGCCCTAACGGGCGAAGCCACCAAAGAGAGAATGCGCTTACAAAAAGCACTGTCGCCAGTGATGGCCTAACCAGCCCAGAACAATTAATCTGCATACTTTGGTTTACTAATTAGATAAAAATTGAGATAGTCTCGGTTGTCGTTACCGAGCTATCTCGGTCTGCCGGTTGCTGGATATTCAATAACCATTGAAAAACCTGTTTAAATTGAAAAGCTAGCCGCTAAAAATAACTAAGCGTCTATTTAAAGACATAACAAATTAAAGACATAACAAAAAAAGGAACGATTATGCGCAAGCCAGATCTAGCTGCACAAATTGCCGATAAGGCCGATATTCCGCTTGATAAAGCCAACGATGTGCTGTCTGCCATCCTGGATGAAATTACCAATTCGTTGAGTCGCAAAGAGTCCGTAAGCCTGATCGGCTTTGGTACTTTTGAGAATCGCCATCGCAATGCGCGTGCCGGTAAAAACCCGCAGACTGGTGAGACCATCCAAATTGCGGCCAGCAACACCGTAGGCTTTAAGCCCGGTAAAGCGTTAAAAGAAGCGCTGAACTAAAAGTGGCTGTTGAGTGATAACGAAAAACGGGTGATGCGAAAGTGTCATCCGTTTTTTTTCGCTAATACAAATAAAGCCCAGCTATGACAGCAGTCAATCAGGCCGTCCAACAAACCCGTCAATGGTTGCAAACCATTGTGGTCGGCCTAAATCTCTGTCCTTTCGCCGCCCCTGTACTTAAGGCTGGGGGCGTGCATATTGCAGTTTGTGAGGCCGAAACAGATCAGGCGATTATCGCCGCCGTATTGCAACAGCTGGACCAGTTACAACAAACGGACGAAAGTACAATCGCTACTAGCCTACTGGTATTTAGTAACGGCCTGCGCGAGTTTAGCCATTACTGGTCACTCGTCGAAGTGGCTAACGAATTATTACAACAAGCGGGTTTGCAGGGAGTGATACAAATTGCCAGCTTTCATCCCGATTATTGTTTTGACGGTGTCCCCGAGGATGATGTGAGTCACTACACTAACCGCTCACCCTATCCGATGTTACATTTTATTCGCGAAGCACAATTAACCCGGGCTTTGGAAAACTACCCGCAGCCAGAATTAATACCCGAAAAAAATATTCGCAAACTGCAGGCCATGGGCAAACCCGCCCTACTTAAATTATTAGCAATGGAATCACTATGACAAAACTCGCATTACATTGGCAAATTTTGATCGCAATAATCGTTGCAACGATTGCCGGGCTCGTCACCGGCACTGACGCCAGTCTGTTTGGCGTTAGCTTTTATGCTATTTATGGCTTTGTCGGCACCTTATTTTTAAACGCGCTAAAAATGATTATCGTGCCTTTAGTGGCATCTTCTATTATCACCGGCATTGCCCGCATTGGTGATAGCAATAGCCTTGGTCGCCTCGGCGGCAAAACCATGTTGTTTTATGCCGCCTCCAGTTTGCTTGCCATCCTAGTCGGCTTGGCATTAGTCAATATCACCACACCAGGTATTATTAATGGTCAGGCTGCAGGCGAACAATTGAACCTAACAACTGACGCTAACGAATTGGCCATGGTGGTAGAAAAAGTCGAAGGCAAAAGCGCAAGCGATATCAGTGATGTGTTTTTACGCTTGGTGCCAACTAATATCATTGCCGCTGCGGCTGGCGGTCAAATGTTAGGGTTGATTTTTTTCTCACTGTTATTTGGTTTTTTTATGACCCGCATCGATAAAGATAAAAGCGATGTCATGAAAAACTTTTGGCAGGGGGTGTTTGATATCATGATGCATATCACCCTATGGGTAATGAAATTTGCACCGCTGGGCGTATTTGGTCTGGTAGCAAAAACCGTAGCAGCAACAGGCTTTGCTGCGTTTTCGCCGTTATTAATTTTCTTTGTGACGGTGGTTGCTGCGCTGTGCATCCATACTTTTATCACGATGCCATTATTATTACGTTTTTTAGGGCGAGTCCGTCCTGGCTTATTTTTCAAAAAAATGTCGCCAGTTATGCTGACCGCATTTTCCACTTCCTCCAGTTCCGCAACGCTGCCACTAACGTTGGAAACCGTAGAAAAGGATATTGGCGTTTCTAACAAAACCACCAGTTTTGTCTTGCCATTGGGCGCAACCGTCAATATGGACGGTACCGCCTTATACGAATGTGTTGCCGCTATGTTTATTGCGCAGGCTTATGGACTGGAGCTAAGTATGGTGCAGCAATTTACGATTGTGTTAGTGGCGCTACTCACCTCGATTGGCGTTGCCGGCATTCCAGCGGCCAGCTTGGTTGCAATCACGATTGTTCTGGGTGTTATCGGTTTGCCTTTGGAAGGTCTAGGTTTACTGTTAGTCACTGACCGCATTCTGGATATGATGCGTACCGCCGTTAATGTCTGCGGTGATTGCGTAGGTACGGTTATTATTGCCCGCTCGGAAGGCGAGCAAACTCGTATTGCTGCCAGCTAGCCACCATGGTTTGTCACTGCCGCCAAAGCGGTAGTGACCGGCATCAATTTTTTGGCGCTTTGCCGATACCCCAGCAAAATACCCTCCTAATGTTCCGATATGAATGGCAGAAATTAGTCAGTCTGCGGGCTGATACGGCCATAATATTGTTCTGAAATAATTTATTTATCATTATAAATCAATAAGATACAGCGCATATCTGGCCCTGTTTATAAAGTTGGCCCGTTGATTGCTTCAATGCTTGGCAGAGAACAACAATAAAGCGAATCAGTCACAGGTCCAAAACATGTTAAACAACTATATGACCAATCTACACAACAGCATTATCTGGGCGCAGCAACAGGATGATATTGATGTGCTCTGTCTGGCTCGCGACACGATGAATCAGTTAATGGACTTCGTCACCACGTTGCCGGCTGCGGATCAAATGCAGGCGCAGCAACATATTGAAAGCGTACTTCCTATGGAGTGGCCATTATGGATGGAAGCTTGCCGCTATAAAGACGTTGCGTCTAACGAACGCACTAAAGTCACAACCCACTAATTAGCTTGAGTAACTAGCTCAGCATCTTGGGGCGGTTTACCGCCCCCTTTTTTTGTTTTTTTGTCTTTGTTATTTTAAGCAGCTGTTGACGCGCCGCAAAAGAAGCGGGCGCTTAAGTTGTTAATAATGATTGCCGGTCAGCGTTTTGCTAAACACTTTGGAATTACGTTGAAGATTATAAAATGGCTGTTTCTTTTTCGGCAATTGATCTTGCGAAATTTCAATAAAACCTAATTCCTGAAACCAGTGCGCAGTTTGTGTCGTTAAAACAAATACGCTAGCCAATTGTTTTTCCTGCGCTTGCTTTTCTAAAGCGGCCAATAATCGCTCGCCCCTATCTTCACCTCTATAATCAGGATGTGTTGCGACACAGGCAATTTCCCCTGATGATGATTCTTCATAGGGATAGAGTCCGGCGCAGGCAACAATCATCCCGTCTCTTTCGATAACGGTAAACAGATCGATTTCATTTTCCAGTAATTCCCGCGAGCGCTTAACCAATGTGCCTTCAGCTTCCAGCGGCTCAATCAATTCCAGTATGCCGCCGACATCATCAATGGTTGCGATACGCAACTGCTCATAATGATCTTGCGAGATTAATGTACCGGCACCATCACGGGTAAATAGTTCTTGCAGTAGTGCTCCGTCGTCGGTGTGACTCACACAGTGGCAACGGCTGATACCATTTTCGCCACTGGAGGCAATCGCTCTCAATAAGCGCGAAGTTTCTGCATCATCGCTGTGATTGAGTAAATTCTTAATGTCACTCACCGAGCAGTTTTGAATTAAATCACCGTTGATATCCAGCAGACCGTCGTTGGCAGAAAAAACAATTAACTTATCCGCTTGTAGCGCTATAGCTGTTTGCGTGGCTACATCTTCTAGGGATAAGTTAAACACTTCGCCGGTTGGGGAATAGCCGGTAGGCGAAAGCAGTACGATAGAACCATCATCCAATTGTTTTTTTATGCCGACAGTGTCAACGCGTCTAACCATGCCGGTATGTTGGTAATCAATACCGTTACGAACGCCCATCGGTTTAGCCACCACAAAGTTGCCGGAGCAAACCCTGATTTGTGCGCCATGCATCGGCGAGTTGGCCAGCCCCATGGTTAACAGCGCTTCGATTTGCATCCGAACTGAGCCCGTTGCATCTTTGACGCATTCTAAGATTGGGCTGTCGGTAATGCGCAGATCATTTTCCAGCTGTGAGCTAATGCCGCGTATCGCCGCCCGTTCTTCAATTTGCGGTCTGGCGCCATGAGCCAAAACCAATTTAATGCCGAGGCTATTAAGCAGTGCGATATCGTGAATAATATTGGCAAAGTTAGGGTGTGCGACGGCATCGCCACTAAACATCAGTACAAACGTCTTCCCTCTATGCGCGTTGATATAAGGCGCTGAGTTCCTGAACCATTTGACGTAGTCTTTTGTGGACATGATGTTTGTTCTGGTTGTCATATTAAAAGTGTGGGTTATTGTGCGGATTATTTGGTGTTAGAGCAAGAGGTGGTGGTAGCTGACTGAAGGGGATGATTCGAGATCGACAGGCTAACCACAACTCACAAACAGAACTGGCCAATCAATCGTTGCAATAAATCCACCGCTGGTTGCACTTGATTCAGAGCCATATACTCGTTAGGTTGGTGTGCCTGATCAATCGAGCCGGGGCCCATCACAATCGTTTCCATCCCTAATTGCTGCAAAAAGGGTGCTTCGGTGGCAAAAGCTGCCGACTCCGAACTATGACCGGTAAGTTGTTCCGCTGCTTTTACCAATACAGAGTCAGCGCTTTGTTCAAAGGGTGTCAGAGGTGTAATCAGTGAGCGTAAACTGATGTTAACCTTAAGTTGTTTTGCCAGTGGTGTTATACGCTGAGTGATTTGGTGGATGACATCATTATTATCCATTCCGGGCAACGCGCGTAGATCAAAGTGTAATTCACACTGGCCACAAATACGATTGGGGTTATCGCCGCCGTGAATACAGCCGAGATTAAGGGTGGGGACAGCGACTGTGAACAGAGGGTTGTTATAACGCTGTTGTAATTCAGCACGAAAGGCTAGCAGGTCTACCATCACAAGATGCATGGCCTCCATCGCGTTATTACCCAAACTTGGGTCTGAAGAGTGGCCTGCGCGCCCCTCAACCGTAATCGCATTCATCATTATGCCTTTGTGCATTCTGATCGGTTTTAAATCAGTAGGCTCACCAATCACCGCAAAGCGCGCTTTGGGTGCGCCCTGGGCAGCTAGTTCTCTGGCACCGTCCATCGAACTTTCTTCATCGGCGGTGGCGAGAATCATCAGGGGTTGTTTTAAAGGTTTATCCAGAAAGGCTTTTGCCGCTTCTATGGCAATGGGGAAAAAGCCTTTCATATCCGTTGCGCCCAAACCAAACAATTTATTGTCCTGCTCGGTAAGGCCCAGTGGGTTCATGTCCCAACGCTCTTCATTAAAGGGCACCGTATCAGTGTGACCTGATAACACCAGACCACCGGGACCACTACCCAGAGTAGCAATCAAATTGGCTTTATGAGGTTGTTTCGTCAGGGGGATGACCTCGCATCGAAAGCCGAGGGTATTAAGCCAGCTGGCCAGTTTATCAATGATTTGACGGTTGCCGGTATCCCACTGCGAGGAAGTTGAGCTAACAGAAATTTCACTGAGTAGCTCGTTCATCATGGTCAGTAGTGGTGGTACAGCTGTTGGCATGGTCGAGCCCATCGAAAGACTGGTCACAGAACCATACTATTAAACATCATTGCCGTGAAGAGGGGAATAACAGAGACAAAAAAGGCGGCTACAGAACCCTGCGCCGCCTTTTTATAGCAAAGCGATAATTAACTAAACATACCTTTAAAGGTGAAGAAGAACAGAATCGCCAAGCCGGCACCGGCTGGCAAAGTAATCACCCAAGACATAAAGATACTGCCGATAACCCGCAGGTTAAGCGCGCCAATGCCCCGAGCTAAACCTACGCCCAGTACTGCGCCGACCAAGGTATGCGTGGTCGAGATTGGCAGGCCGGTAGCAGAAGCAAGTACCACCGTGGTCGCAGCGCCAAGTTCGGCGGCAAAACCGCGGCTGGGTGTTAGCTCGGTAATTTTCTTACCGATGGTCGTCATTACCTTAAAGCCATAGGTCGCCAAACCTAAAACGATACCGCCACCGCCCAAGAGTAAAATCCACGGAGGTAGCGCTGATTTGCTGGCAATTTCTCCACCGCTGCTAATCACGCTGGCAATTGCCGCTAATGGGCCAACGGCATTAGCCACATCGTTAGAGCCATGAGCAAAGGCCATGGCGCAGGCGGTAAAGATCATCAATATGGCGAAAACTCTTTCGACATTATCGAAGCGGCCACCGGTTTCAGGAATAAACTCTTCTTTGACGTTGTTTAGCAGCCTCTTGCCGATCATTGCAACGATAACACCAATGACCGCTGCAACTGGCAGAGCATTGGCAAATTTGCTGCCTAGGCCGAGATCCAGTTCAATGCCAAGGTGTTTGAGTCCTTTTAAGAGGGTGACCATAGCGATCATAAAGCCCACGGCAAACATATAGAACGGGATATATTTTTTAGCGTTTTGAAACGGCTTGTCAGTATTGAGGATTAGTTTTTGTACACTCATAAACAGGCCGAAAGAAATCGTACCGGCAAGCACTGGGGACACCACCCAGCTGGCCACAATGGTGCTGACCTTGCCCCAGTTTACGGCATCGACTGAAATACCGACCGCAGCAAAACCTACCAGTGCGCCCACAATGGAGTGAGTGGTAGAAACTGGCCAGCCCATCATGCTAGCGATTAGCAGCCAGGTACCCGCCGCCAACAGCGCGGCCATCATCCCGTAAACCAGTAACTCCGGTGTGTCACCAACGAGTGACGGGTCCAGAATACCTTTGCGGATAGTGGAGGTCACCTCACCACCGGCTAAATAGGCGCCGGCAAATTCAAACACCATAGCGATTAAAATCGCCTGTTTAACGGTTAAAGCCCTAGAGCCAACCGAAGTCCCCATCGCGTTGGCGACATCATTCGCCCCCACGCCCCAAGCCATAAAGAAACCAAACATGCAGGCCATAATCAGAAGGAGATGGCCGTGCTCAGCAATAATAGACATAGTTGTTTACCAAAAAATTATTAAAATGATTAGATGAAAAGTTAACTGGCGATCAGACGCTGCAGGCGTGAACCTACTTTTTGGGCGCGATCAGCTAATTCGCCAACCCAGTCGATGATTTTGTAGAGGAACATAACATCGACAGGGGGTAAGTCCTTTTCCAGCTTAAAGAGCATGGCGCGGATTTTAATTTGGAGCTTGTCATTTTTATGTTCCAAACGGTCCAGCTCTTTAATTAGATCTTGAACCACCTGAACTTCACGACCGCGGAATCCGGTGGTTAATAACTCATCCATTTCTTGAATAGCTGTTAAGGCCTGAGCTGATGTGGCCACCGCTTCATGGACATAATCAATCATGGTCGGCGCTATTTTTTCAGGGATAGCCATTTTACGGCCTAGCATAATGCCGGCGATATCTTTGGCGCAGTTGGCGATTTTGTCTTGCATGGTCACCAAGTCGAGCAAGTCGGAGCGCGGCACCGGCATAAATAGGCTTTTAGGCATATTCAGGCGAACCTGTTTTTTAAGTTTGTCAGCATCACTTTCCAGTTTAGCGATCTGCTTTTGCAGATCCTTGGCTTGATCCCAATCGGCAGCGATTACAGCTGCAAAATAGTCGTTTAGTTTCGACGCGCAGCTATGGGCAGTTGCCATATGCTGCTGGATGGGCCGTATAGGGGATTGGCCAAATAAATTCCCGAAGGGGTTGCCTGCCATAGATACGCTCCTACTTGTAACAAAACTGTCATTATTTTTGCGAAGTATAAGGGGTTCGTCTGCGCTAGGCTAGCGTTGAATTGACCAGATTTAATGGACAATAATCGCTTAACGATGCCTCATTAGCCGCCACTATATTTCAAAAATATGACAGTTTTGTTACAGCAGCTGTCACGAGTTGGGTTGCTGATAGCGAGTAATTATTAGCACGGTGTTGATTATATCAATAGCTTTGCTGGCAGCTTCGCCATGCTAGGCCATACTTAGAGTCTAATTAGGGAAGATTAGCGCCGATTGGCGGGAGTGGGATGGATATGGCAGCTTCGACAGGGAGTACAGACTTTAAAACCAAACAGGCGGAACGCGCTCTGGATTTACCAGGCCTGATGGATGATTTGCTGCGTGATCAGCGCATTGGCCATCACGATTATAGGCAGGTGCTGAACAGTTGCCGCAGTCAAGAAGAGGCGCTAAAGCACCCGCTCAATTATATCGCTGAGCAAAATTTACCCGATGCCAGTCGTGAAGGTGCCTATCTGGATATCGACGCATTGCTAGTCTGGCTGTCAGAGTTGAGCCAGCAGCCGGTCTATAATTTTGATCCCTTAAAAATTAATGTTGCAGCCATTACCGGGGTGATGTCCTTCGAGTTTGCCAAGCGGCATAACATCTTGGCGGTGGATGTTACGGCAGATATTGTCACCGTCGCTCATTGCGAGCCTTACCTCAGCGCTTGGCAATCAAATCTTGAGCATGTACTGCGGCGCCCGATTAAGCCAGTCCTAATCGACCCCGCTGAGCTTGTGCGTTATACGGCTGAGTTTTATTCACTATCCAAATCCGTGCGTGGCGCCTCGGGTAGCGCTGAGGGCAATCCGTTTGATGGCGCCACCGGGGTTGAGCAACTATTGGCATTGGGCGATATAAAAGACCCCGATGCCAACGATCAGCATATCGTTAAAATTGTCGATTGGATTCTACAATATGCCTTTGATCAGCGCGCCAGTGATATTCATCTTGAGCCGCGCCGCGAAATTGGCCATGTACGCTTTAGAATTGATGGCGTGCTATACCCTGTCAGTGAATTCCCCCTACAAGTAGCGATGGCGATTACCAGCCGCTTGAAAACCCTTGGCCGATTAAATGTGGCAGAAAAACGTAGACCGCAAGATGGCCGCTTAAAAACAGTCACGTCGGAAGGCCATGAAGTTGAATTGCGTTTATCGACCTTGCCCACCGCCTTTGGTGAAAAAATGGTGATGCGAATTTTTGATCCCGATGTTTTATTGCGCAGTTTTGAGCAATTAGGTTTAACCCATCAAGATTATGACCGCTGGCATAGCATGATCGAAAAACCGCACGGTATTGTTCTGGTCACCGGACCCACCGGATCTGGCAAAACCACCACGCTATATTCCAGTCTAAAACAGCTGGCCACTTCAGAAGTGAACGTCTGCACCATCGAAGATCCAATCGAAATGATGGAAGAGAGCTTTAACCAAATGCAGGTGCAACATAATATTGAGTTGGATTTTGCCAGCGGTGTGCGGGCACTTATGCGGCAGGATCCCGATATTATTATGATTGGTGAGATTCGGGATTTAGAAACCGCCGAGATGGCGATTCAGGCGGCACTGACCGGGCATCTGGTATTATCCACCTTGCATACCAATGATGCGCCCAGTGCATTGACTCGCTTGCTGGAATTAGGGGTGCCGGCGTATTTATTAAAAGCAACGATCTTGGGGGTGATGTCTCAGCGTTTGGTCAGAACCTTATGCGCTCAATGCAAACAGCCAGATACCGTTACCGAAAGTGATTGGCAGTCGTTAACCGCGCCATGGCGTGTATCCTGTCCCGCAACTATCTATCAGCCCAAAGGGTGTTTAGCGTGTCGCAATACCGGGTATATGGGGCGACAAGGTATTTATGAAATTTTATTATTATCCGACAAGGTACAAGCGTATCTAGGTGATAGAATAGATATTGAAAAAGTTCGCCATCAATCGATAAAGGAAGGGATGAAAACCTTATGTTTATCCGGCGCGCAAAAAGTAGCAATGGGTGATACCACCATAGCCGAAGTATTAAGAGTTGCTGCACCAAGAAAATAATGGTCACAGTGAATAATCGAGAAAAATATGAAGGTGTTATCGCCTGCCGATTTTCCGTCGTTACTGTCGGAGTCAATCAAAAATCATAGACAGCAATTTATTAGTGCAAACCCTGATTACCGTTCGTGGTTTGAGCAGTGTGTCGCCGATAAAACTTTTTCAGACCAGCTGGATAGCGTGTGGTGTGGCAGTCGATACGCATTAGATATTTGTTGTAGAAAGCCAGAACTGTTCCGCGACTTAGTTGACAGTGGGCTATTGCAAACCGCTTATGCGACGCAAGATATTGAAAAAAACCTTATTGCACAACTTGCCGGTATAACCACTAACGAACAACTAGATAGCTTGTTACGCCTTAACCGCACCAAAGAAATGCTACGCATTATTTGGCGTGATATGAATCGGCTTGCTGATCTTGAAGAAACCACCCGTGATCTTTCTTTGCTGGCAGAAGCGAGCATTCAGCAGGCGTTGGCTTTTCATCATCAACAGCTAGCGAATATTTATGGCCGGCCGATGGCAACGGTCAACGGTGTTGCTATTGAGCAAAATATGCTGGTGCTTGCCATGGGCAAGCTTGGCGCCCGGGAATTAAATCTGTCTTCAGATATCGACCTGATTTTTTGTTATCCCTATCGCGGCGAAACCGATCATAAGCAAAAACCTTTGGATAACGGCGAGTTTTTTACTCGCGTTGCACGCAAATTAATTCAATCGCTTGACCAGATCACCGTCGATGGTTTTGTGTTTCGTGTGGATATGCGTTTGCGTCCCTACGGGGAAAGTGGTGCTCTGGTATTAAGCTTAAGTGCGATGGAAGAGTACTATCAGGATCAGGGTCGCGACTGGGAGCGTTACGCCATGATCAAAGCAAGAGTGGTGGCCGGCGAGCCCGATGCGGCCGAGCAACTGATAACTTTGTTGCGCCCCTTTACCTATCGGCGCTATGTAGATTTCTCGGCCTTTGAATCGCTGCGGGCAATGAAAAAAATGATTCAGCAAGAAGTTAAACGCCGGCGGTTAGATAATGATATCAAACTAGGTGCCGGTGGTATTCGTGAGGTTGAATTTATCGCTCAATGTTTTCAATTAATCCGCGGTGGCAGAGAGTTGGCGTTGCAAGAACGTCGTGTACAAAAAGTATTGGCAACGCTGGCTGAAAAAAATTATATGCCCGATCAAGCGGTGGCCGAGTTGCAGGCCGCTTATATTTTTCTGCGTAATACAGAGCATGCTATTCAAGCGTTTAATGATCAGCAAAGCCAGAAGCTGCCAGCTGATGATTTGCCACAGGCTGCCTTAGCGATGGCGTTAGGGTTTCAGCAATGGCCGGATTTTATTAACACGCTGACCAAACATAGAAACAATGTCAGCCAACACTTCCAACAAATTATTGCTGATAACAATGAACAGGTCGCCATCGACAAACAATCCTGCTGGGATGAGATTTGGTTGGCCGATTGTGATCATAATCAGGCCTTGCAGTATTTATCTGATGCCGAACATGAAAATAGCGAAGCAGTGCTGGCGCGCTTACAGCGCCTGCAACAAGATCGCACCGTACAGCGAATGCCGCCGATAAGCAGAGCGCGACTTGATCAATTTATGCCGCTATTGCTACAGGCGGTGGCTAATACTGACAGCCCGTCTGCGACCTTATTACGCATTGTGCCCTTGGTTGAATCGGTGTTGCGGCGTACGGCTTATTTAGTATTGTTAGTAGAAAACCCTAACGCGTTAAAACAGCTGATTATTCTCTGTGCCGGTAGCCCCTGGATTGCTGAAAAGCTCACCACCCAACCGGTACTGTTAGATGAGCTATTGGACAATCGCACCCTTTATCAAGTGCCGGAAAAACAGGCACTGCGCGATGAGCTACAACAGCAAATGCTAAGAGTAGGCTGGGATGATCTTGAAACCCATATGGACGGCCTGCGTTATTTTAAACAAGCCCACTACTTGCAACTATCTGCTGCCGAAGTCACCGGCAAACTACCTTTAATGAAAGTGAGTGACTATCTCACCATGATTGCCGAAGTGGTGCTTGAGCAAGTCTTGGAATTGGCTTGGTACAACCTCGTTGCCATACATGGCAGGCCGCAAAAGGCTGAGGGTGTGGCCTGCGACAAAGACTTTATTATTGTTGGCTATGGCAAGTTAGGTGGTATAGAGCTAGGCCACGGCTCGGATTTGGACTTAGTCTTTATTCACGATGCGGCCCCGGGGCTGGCTACCGATGGCGACCGCCCGATTGATAGCGGGATGTTTTTTACTCGCTTGGGCCAGCGCATCATCCATATTATGACCGCCCAAACTCCATCCGGCATGCTCTATGACGTCGATATGCGGCTGCGGCCCTCGGGGGCTTCCGGCTTACTGGTGACCTCCCTGAGTGCTTTTGAAACATACCAAAAGCAAGAAGCTTGGACTTGGGAGCATCAAGCGCTGGTGCGGGCAAGGGTAGTGGCGGGAGATAAACAGCTTAGCAAGGCCTTTACCTCGCTGCGGGCAAAACTGCTCGGCCAGCCTCGGGATAACGGCGAATTAAAACAGCAGGTCGCCACCATGCGGCAGAAGATGCGCGATCATTTGCTACCAAAGGGGCTGGAACAGGCCGATCCGCCAATTTTTCACCTCAAACATGGCACTGGAGCTATCGTCGACATCGAATTTATGGTGCAATACGCCGTTCTGGCTTGGTCACACCAACACCCCGCATTGGCAGTGTATACCGACAACATCCGGATACTGGAAGCGCTACAACAACAGGGGCTATTTCCCGACGCTGAAGTGGCAGCATTAACGGATGCTTACAAAGCATACCGCGCCCACGCCCACCGCTTGAGCTTGCAGCAGCAACCCAACGAAGTGGCATGGGAGCATTTTGCGCAACATCGGGAGGCGGTGACAGCAGCATGGCTGCAAGTGATTGGTTGAAAAAGCTATACTGATAAGAAGCTTGATAAAGCGTAGAATGAATAAAAACGATGTGTTGTAAGGAGTAAGTTTATGTCCATGGCTGACCGCGATGGTGTTATTTGGTTAGACGGTGAAATGGTTCCCTGGCGCGAAGCCAAGGTTCATGTCCTCACCCACACCCTGCACTATGGCTTGGGCGTGTTTGAAGGTGTGCGCGCCTATCACACACAAAATAACGATACCTGCATTTTTAGATTACAAGATCACACCGATCGTTTGTTCCGCAGTGCGCATATTTTGAACCTAGCGATTCCCTATGAAAAAGACGTGATAAATGAAGCACAAAAAGCCGTCGTGCGTGAAAACAACCTAGATGAAGCCTACCTTCGTCCCATGTGTTTCTATGGTTCAGAAGGAATGGGCCTGCGCGCAGATAACCTTCAGGCGCATGTCATGGTTGCCGCTTGGGAGTGGCCCTCTTATATGTCGCCAGAAGCGAAAAAAAATGGCATTAAAGTGCGCACCTCTTCCTATACCCGCCACCATGTCAATATTTCGATGTGCAAAGCCAAAGCCAACGGTCACTATATCAACTCCATGCTGGCCTTAAAGGAAGCCTTGGACAGTGGTTGTGAAGAAGCCTTGTTATTAGATAATGAGGGCTATGTTGCTGAAGGCAGTGGCGAAAATATTTTTGTAGTTCGCAATAATGACATTTATACGCCGGAGTTAACCAGCTGTTTAGATGGCATTACCCGCACCACAATTTTTGCGCTGGCCGCAGAGCTGGGTTATGACATCAAGGAAAAGCGTATAACGCGCGATGAAGTCTATGTTGCCGATGAAGCCTTCTTTACCGGTACTGCGGCAGAAGTCTTGCCTATTCGTGAATTGGATGGCCGTTTGATCGGTGCCGGTAGTCGTGGTCCCATCACTGAAAAACTACAAGCGATGTACTTTGATGCCGTTAAAGGCCGTCGTGAGCAAAACCTGGACTGGTTAGCACCGGTCGCTAAATAGAAAACGTCTTATGGCTGTAGCCGCAAAAAAAA
>NZ_CAXAHB010000016.1:0-28840 GCF_963968385.1 uncultured Oceanicoccus sp. | reverse complement strand
TGATGCCAAGTTGGATCGCTCCAGTGAAAATCTTGATTGGATAATGAAGGCAGCCTATTAGGCTTGAAATCAGCTCTGTGGGATTCGCGTCTGCGCATGATGACGCATGTTGATGATTGACAGAACCTGCAGGCGGACCCCAATGGTCTGGGATCCATCGTGGGTAACTAGGGTGAAGTCGAAGTCTCTGGTTTGGACCTGCAAATTGATGTCTTGCCCCTGCCCAATTTAACCTTGTCGGCCGGTTTGTTGTCCATGGATAAATACGAAATTACCGGTGGCGATAGCACCTGAGGCTAGAGCACCTGAGGCTAGCGTGTCTACCAATGTCACAACCTAGGCAATAAATTCGGGCCGGTATCGCCTTAGATGAGGCGCGCAATTTGCTGGTAAGCTCCCGTTTTGTCAATAAAACAGCGGCTGATGCCATAGTTGCGTATAATGAAGCCAAGATAGAGATAACAACTAACGGATCTTCCCCTTTCTTATGGCAAAACGCCCAACTGATAAAGACCCTCATGCTGATCGTGAAGCGCAAAACTACGAGCAGCCCATCCCCAGCCGTGAATTTATTATGCAGTTTCTTGAGCAGGCCGATGGCCCGCTGAATCGCAGCCAGTTAACCAAAGCGCTGCAGCTTAAAGACTATCAGGATATTGAAGCCTTGCGGCGTCGTTTAAAAGCGATGGAACGTGATGGTCAGCTGATGCGCAATCGCAAGGGCGCCTATGGTCTGGTTGATAAAATGGACTTGGTGCGGGGCAGGGTGTCGGCGCATCGCGATGGTTACGGGTTTCTGATTCCTCAGGAGGGTGGCGATGATTTATATCTTAATAGCCGCCAGATGAGCACGGTATTTGATGGCGATGAGGTGATTTGCCGGAGTGCCGGTTACGATTATCGGGGTAAAAAAGAAGGCGTCATTGTTGATGTGATCAACCGTAATACTCGGCAGTTAGTGGGCCGTTTATTTGATGAAAATGGGGTGATTTTTGTAACGCCCGATAATGCCCGAATAAACCATGACATTATTATTCCGCGGGAAGCGGTGGCTGATGCCGAAGTTGAGCAATATGTGATGGTGGAGATTACCCATCAACCGGGTTGGCGCAAGCCACCAACGGGACGAGTGGTTGAAGTGCTGGGTGAACATATGGCACCGGGGATGGAAATTGATGTCGCTATTCGCGCGCATGATATTCCGCATATTTGGCCAGAAGCGGTTGAGCGTGAAGCCTTGGCTTTATCGGCCGAGCCTTTGGCAGACGATAAATTACACCGAGTTGATTTGCGACAGTTACCTTTTGTCACTATCGACGGTGAAGATGCTCGTGATTTTGATGATGCGGTCTATTGCGAATCAAAATTGTTGGGTGGATGGACGTTATGGGTGGCCATCGCCGATGTGTCGCATTATGTACAGGTGGGCAGTGCTCTGGATCAAGAAGCTACCCTGCGCGGCAATTCGGTCTATTTCCCTGAACGCGTGGTACCGATGTTACCGGAAGCACTGTCCAATGGTTTGTGTTCATTAAAGCCCGAGGTTGACCGGTTATGCATGGTTTGTGAAATGACCATCAGTAAAACGGGGCTGGTGACGGACTATAAATTTTTTGAAGGGGTGATGCACTCTCATGCGCGGCTGACTTATAACAAAGTTGGCTCGATACTGGATAAAACCGACCCGCAATATAAACCGCTGCGTCAGGAATATAAGCCTGTTGTTAAGGATATTGAGCAGTTGTACCAGCTGTATAAAGCACTGCGTAAGGCTCGGAATAAACGCGGTGCCATTGATTTTGAAACCACTGAAACGCGCATTGTTTTTGGTGAAGGCCGAAAGATTGCCGATATCGTGCCTGTAGTCAGAAACGATGCCCATAAAATTATTGAAGAGTGCATGCTGGCGGCAAATGTGGCGGCGGCTGAATTTTTACAAGGCCATGAAGTACCGGCTTTGTATCGTGTGCACGAAGGGCCTACTGAAGAAAAACTGGCGTCACTGCGTCAGTTTCTAGGTGAGTTGGCGCTGGATTTGGGCGGCGGCGATAAACCGACGCCCGACGATTACCAGCGTTTGCTGTCACAGCTAGGCGATCGTCCCGATGCGCCTATTATTCAAACCATGTTATTGCGTTCTTTGCGTCAGGCGGTTTATCAACCGGAAAATCTCGGTCATTTTGGGCTTAACTATGAGGCCTATGGTCATTTTACTTCGCCGATTCGCCGCTATCCTGATCTGTTAGTTCACCGAGCGATTCGCCATATCGTGCGCAGTAAGATCAGCACCAAGCAAGTTACTCGGGTAAAAGGCGCCAAGGTTTTAGCCAAGTCAACGATTTACCCCTATGGTATGCCCGAGCTGCTGGTATTGGGTGAGCAGTGCTCGATGTCCGAGCGTCGCGCCGATGATGCCACCCGTGATGTAGTGGCTTGGTTAAAGTGTGAGTACCTGCAAGATCGTGTGGGTGAAAATTTTGAAGGCGTGATTGCTGCAGTCACCGGCTTTGGTTTATTTGTTGAGTTGGTTGGCGTTTACGTTGAAGGCTTGGTGCACGTTAGTGCTTTAGATAGCGACTATTATCATTTTGATGCCGCCAAGCAGCGGTTGGTGGGTGAACGCAGTGGTAGCAGTTTTCAGCTGGGTGATAAGGTTACCGTGCAGGTTGCCCGGGTTAGCCTTGATGATAAAAAAATCGATCTGGAACTGGTACAAGGTGCTAGCCGTGCCAAGCGGCGCTCGGCGAGATCGGCGAAGCCGTCAACAGCTAAAAAGCCGGCAGCCAATAAAAAAACCGCCGCCAAGCCTAAGCGCGATAATAAGGCTGGTGCCGGTAAAGGCGTTCGTAAAAGAACGCGCAAGCAGAAGTGAGTGATTGTTGCTGTGAGTGAAATATATTGGGTGTTTGGTTTTCATGCGGTCAACGCCGTATTGCAGCGCCAGCCAAACCGTATTGACGAGTTGTGGTTGCAGCAAGGCCGCAATGATCAGCGCATGCAGGATTTATTGCAGCAGGCGAAAGCGTTGGGTATTCACTGTAAAACCGTTGCTCGACAAGAGCTGGATGAGCAAGCAGCTGGCAATCATCAAGGCGTTATGGCAAAAACCAAGCCTGCACAAACCCTGCGTGATCGCGATTTAAAGCAATTGTTAGATACCCTCGAGCATCAGCCACTGTTGTTAATTCTTGATGGCGTCACGGACCCGCATAATTTGGGTGCCTGTTTGCGAACAGCCGATGCTGCCGGTGTCGATGCGGTGATTGCCCCCAAAGATAATTCCGCTCCGCTCAATGGCACGGTTAGAAAAGTTGCCTGTGGCGCCGCCGAGGTTATGCCGTATATACAGGTCACCAACCTTGCCAGAACCCTGCAGGATCTGCAGGCGCGGGGTATCTGGATAACCGGTACCGCCGGTGAAGCCGAGCAGAGTGTTTATGATGCCGATTTTAGCGGTGCGATGGCCTTGGTGATGGGCGCTGAAGGCAAAGGGATGCGTCGCTTAACGCGGGAAAATTGTGATTTTCTGGTCAAATTGCCGATGGCAGGTTCAGTCAGTAGCCTGAATGTATCGGTGGCCACTGGAGTCTGTCTGTTTGAGGTGGTTCGCCAGCGAGGCGGACAGTCTGCCGAAGCTGGCATTTAACCGTATTTGTTTGTTTTATAGCCATTGTTTCTTGCTATATGGCAGTATTTCCCCTAAAATCCGCGCCTCTTAAATCCCAGCAGTCGGTTTTATCAGACCTCTGGGGCTCCTTGTCACACTGGGGTTCCTCAATGAATCAGCAGGTGGCTTAACCCGTAAGGAGATGCTATGCGTCATTACGAAATTATATTTTTGGTCCATCCGGACCAGTCAGAGCAAGTGCCCGGCATGGTCGAGCGCTACACCCAGGCGATCGAGAAAGACGGCGGTAAAATCCACCGTTTAGAAGACTGGGGTCGTCGTCATCTGGCTTACCCTATCAATAAGATCCACAAGGCTCACTACACGCTAATGAATGTAGAAGCCAATCAAGCAGCGATCGATGAGTTAACCACCAATTTCCGTTATAACGATGCTGTTATTCGTAACTTGGTCTTGGTTATGGATGAGGCAATCACTGCGGAATCACCCATTATGAAAGCCGAAAAAGAGAGTCGTGAGCGTCGTGCTGCACGTCCAGAGCGCCGTGAAGAATCAGCCCCAGCCGCTGAAGAAGCCCCGGCAGAAGCCCCTGCAGCTGATGAAGCTGCTAGCGAATAATCGCCTTTCATTTTTGGGTAAGGTAAACAGATAGGAGTTATCCCATGGCACGTTTTTTCCGTCGTCGTAAGTTCTGCCGTTTTACAGCAGAAGGTATTGACCAGATTGATTATAAAGATTTGGATACGTTGAAAGCTTATATTTCTGAAACTGGCAAAATTGTACCCAGCCGTATTACCGGTACAAAAGCCAAGTATCAGCGTCAATTGTCTTCTTGTATCAAGCGGGCACGTTTTTTGGCTTTATTGCCATACACTGACCAGCACAAATAATAAGGTCGGTTTAAGGTCGATGATTTAAATTTCGGTACTGTCATTAATGAAAGCTTTGGCTGAATATGTGATGAGAGGGCGTACGGAGGCGGTCATAGCTGCCGCGCTCGCTACCGGAACGGTTTTTTTTGCTTGGGTCGGCGCCGCTGTGATTGCTTTGGTCACACTGCGCAAAGGATCCAACCAAGGTAGTCAGGTACTACTTTGGGCGATGTTACCCGCTGTGGTTATGGCAGCTATGGGTGATACCGGGCCAGTTACCACGTTGTTAGGGGTCATGTTGGCCGCAATCGTGTTGAGGTCTACCAACTCTTGGTCATGGGCACTGGTTGCCGGAGTGACTTCGGGGCTAGTAACCGCCTTAGTGTTACTGACTTTTGGACGCGGTTATATCGAAGAAATTCTGCGTTTATTGAGCGATGCGTTAGCGCAATTGCAAAGTCAGAATAGTGCATCAACACCGTTGCAGTTAATACAACCTACCGTGTTGCAAGTAGCGGGTTTATTAGGCTTAACCAATGCGTTTACGGTGGTGATGTGTTTGATACTGGCGCGGTGGTGGCAAGCAGTATTGTATAACCCGGGCGGCTTTAGTGCCGAGTTTCATGGCCTGAGGTTGCCGCCAGCGTTAAGCATTGCGCTACTACTGGTTGGCTTGGTGCTATCAGCACTGGGTTCGGATTATCGCTTGTTGGCAGTAATCTTGGCATTGCCATTTATGTTTGCCGGTTTTGCCTTAGTGCATGGACTGGCGGCTAAAAAGCAACTAGGCAGTAATGTACTGACCATGTTTTACATTATCTGGCTACTGTTTGCCCCAGTTAAGGCGTTGTTATTAATCGCGGCAATCATCGACAGTTGGATCAATTTTCGCGGGCGGGTGGCAACGAAAGGCTAGCGTCCGGATTAAAAGATAAAAGTCATATCAGTTGTCAGCCAGAGGCAACAGCTGAATATATAGAGGGTAAGAACAATGCAAGTTATTCTACTGGAAAGTGTTGGTAAGCTGGGTGGTCTTGGCGATAAAGTCAGTGTTAAAGCCGGTTTTGGCCGCAACTACTTAATCCCATACGGTAAAGCGGTACCAGCTACTGAAACCAATGTCGCTGATTTTGAAGCACGTCGTGCTGAGTTAGAAGCTGCTGCTGCTGAAAAGCGTGGCGTTGCTGAAGCCCGCGGTGCTCAACTAGCTGAACTGGCTATTACTATCGAAGCCAACGCTGGCGATGAAGGCAAGCTGTTTGGTTCTATCGGTACGCGTGATCTGGCTGATGCTATCACTAAAGCCGGCGTTGAAGTCAGCAAGTCTGAAGTGCGTCTGCCGACAGGTGTTATTCGCGAAATCGGCGACTATGAGATTGATATTCAGCTGCACTCGGACGTCACTCAGGCGGTTAAAGTCGCGGTTATTGCTGAAGAGTAATCGCTTATTTGTCGCCACTCGCGCGAGCTAGAAGCTAGATCCTCGCCTTCGCGGCAACGACAGGATCGGTAAAAAAGCACCCCAGTCACACGATTGGTGTGTTTTTTTTTGCTCTTTTTTAGCCCTTAAGGCAGGTAGTTGCTTACTCGAAGCCGATCTCCTGTTAGCATAAGCTTCCTTGCGATCAATACAATAAAGAATGGCTGTGGATACTGACAACGACCCACCCACAAATCTGGATAACGTGTTCGACTTTGGCTTAGCCAGTGAGTCGGAGATGATGGATATTAAAATCCCCCCGCATTCGGTTGAAGCCGAGCAGTCGGTGCTGGGTGGCTTAATGATCGCTAACGATGCCTGGGATGATGTGGCTGATCAGGTCACTGCCGCAGACTTCTATCGCGGTAGCCACCGCGAAATCTTTATCCAAATGGGCAAGCTGGTAGAAGCTGGCGAGCCGGTCGATGTGATTACCTTATCTGAAGCCCTTAGCAGCAACGATCTGCTGGAGCAGGTGGGTGGCGTGAGCTATCTGGCTGAGCTGGCTAATAATACCCCCAGCGCAGCCAATATTCGCGCCTATGCCAAGGTAGTGCAGGAACGCTCTAGCCTGCGCGCGATGATTAATGTCGCCAATGATATTGTCGAGAGTGGCTATAATACCGAAGGCCGTGACAGTGGTGATTTGCTGGATGAAGCGGAACGCAAAATTATGCAAATCTCTGAGGAGCGCCCGAAAGTCGGCGGCCCTCAAGCAGTTAACCCGCTATTAAAAGGCGCGGTTGATCGTATCGACGAGTTATTTAACTCTGATAGCAAAATTACCGGCGTCACCACCGGCTTTAACGAATTGGATGAGGCCACTGCCGGACTACAACAGTCGGACCTGATTATTGTTGCCGCCAGACCCTCTATGGGTAAAACCGCCTTTGCGGTTAATCTGGTCGAAAACGCGATTATGGCTCAGGATAAGCCGGTGATGATATTCAGTATGGAAATGCCCGCCAGCGCGATTATTATGCGGATGATTTCGGCGATTGGCCGTATTCACTTGAGTAAGGTGCTAACCGGCAAGCTGGATGAAGAAGATTGGCCAAAGCTCACCACTGCCGTTAGCAAGCTGAAAGATAAGCCGCTGTTTATTGATGATACGCCAGCCTTAACTCCCACCGAAGTGCGCTCCCGCGCTCGCCGTATTGTGCGTGAGCACGGTGATTTGGCGATGATTATGGTGGATTACTTGCAGTTGATGCAGGTGGCCGGTACCTCCGAGGGTCGTACCGCAGAAATCTCGGAGATATCGCGATCGCTTAAAGCGATTGCCAAAGAATTTAACTGCCCAGTGGTTGCGTTGTCGCAGTTAAACCGCTCGCTGGAGCAGCGTCCCAACAAACGCCCGATCAACTCAGACCTGCGTGAATCCGGTGCTATCGAGCAGGATGCCGATGTCATTATGTTTATTTACCGCGATGAGTACTATAACGAAGACAGCGCCGATAAAGGGGTTGCCGAGATTATTATCGGCAAGCACCGCAATGGCCCCACCGGCAACTACAAACTGTCCTTTGTTGGCCACTATACCCGCTTTGATAACTTGGCTTTTGGTAGCCAAGGCGACAACTACTAAGCTAGAACTGAGCTACTTACCTATTTTTACCACTTGAATATTGGGGTCGCGACTGGCGCCGGCATTATTTAAGCGCTGTAAATAATCCTGCCACCAAGCTGCTTTATGGGTAGCCAGTTGATAGAGATAATCCCAAGAATAAATACCTGAATTATGGCCGTCACTAAAAACCAATTGCAGTGCGTAATTACCCACCGGCTCAATCGCATTAATGCTGACGTTGATTTTACCGATTTGTAAAACTTCCTGCTCCGGGCCATGACCCTTTACTTCCGCCGAGGGTGAATACACGCGCAAATATTCACAACTCAATTCATAGCGTTCACCGTCACTATAAATCAGTTCCAATAATCTGGACTGAGTGTGTAGCTTGATATCACTGGGAGTTGGGCAAGTGGTATTCATGTTTGCGCTAGTGAATTTATAAAATAAATCGGCTTAGGTCTTCGTCTTTAGCCAGTTCGCCTAGCTTTTCGCTAACATAATTGGCGTCAACGGTAAGCGTGGTGTCGCTATTATCGGTGGCATCAAAAGAGGCGTCGTCCAATAACCGTTCCATCACAGTATGCAAGCGACGAGCGCCAATATTTTCGGTACGCTCATTCACTTCCCAAGCGGTTTCGGCAATACGACTAATGCCGTCATCAGTAAATTCAACCGCTAAACCTTCAGTATTTAATAACGCTTGATACTGTTCAGTGAGTGAGGCATTGGGCTCGGTTAAAATACGTTCAAAATCATTCGGTGATAGCGCTTCCAGTTCAACACGAATCGGTAAACGGCCCTGCAGTTCGGGAATTAAATCAGCGGGCTTGGCCAAGTGGAATGCACCGGAGGCAATAAATAAAATATGATCGGTTTTTAACATGCCGTGTTTGGTGCTAACCGTACAACCTTCTATTAAAGGCAATAAGTCACGCTGTACACCTTCGCGGGATACATCGGCGCCGGCACCTTCGGAGCGTTTGGCGACTTTATCCAACTCATCTAAAAATACGATGCCGTTTTGTTCGGCTGCTTCTACCGCACGACTTTTTAACGCTTCTTCGTTAATCAGTTTGCTGGCTTCTTCTTCCTGAAGTTTTTTTATTGCAGCTTTGACCGTCATTTTGCTGGTTTTTTTCTTGTCGCTACCGATATTGGAAAACATGCTTTGCAATTGATTGGTCATCTCCTCCATACCCGGAGGTGCCATAATCTCAACACCAATTGGCGTGGTGCTAACTTCAATATCAATTTCTTTGTCGTCGAGCTCGCCTTCGCGTAATTTTTTACGGAATATTTGACGGGTAGAGGTTTCTTTTTCCTCTTCGTCACCGCGCGCCGGTGGAATTAGTGCATCGAGAATGCGCTCTTCGGCAGCATTGGCCGCGCGGTGTTCCACTTTGCTTATTTCCTGTTCGCGCAACATTTTGATCGAGACATCAACCAGATCGCGAACAATCGATTCAACATCGCGACCAACATAACCCACCTCAGTAAATTTGGTGGCTTCGACTTTGATAAAAGGCGCGTTGGCCAATTTGGCAAGACGACGGGCAATTTCTGTTTTACCGACACCGGTGGGGCCAATCATTAAAATATTTTTGGGAGTAATTTCCGCACGCAAATCTTCATCGAGTTGCATTCTGCGCCAGCGATTGCGCAGGGCGTTGGCGACGGCGCGCTTGGCTTTGTCCTGACCAATAATATGTTGATCTAATTCGTGAACGATTTCTCGTGGAGTCATTGATGACATGTTATTTCCTGTAACTTTATAAATAGCGGTTTATTCGCAGTTTAATTCTTCGATAGTTCGATTGTGGTTGGTGTATACACAAATGTCACCAGCAATCGCCAGACCTTTTTCAACAATATCTCTGGCACTGAGATCGGTGTTTTCCAATAGTGCTTTGGCGGCTGATTGCGCAAAGGGTCCGCCGGAACCGATAGCGATTAAATTATCTTCCGGTTCAATAACATCGCCGTTACCGGTTATAACCAACGAGGTGGTTTTATCAGCGACAGCCAGCAATGCTTCCAGTTGACGCAAAGAGCGTTCGGTACGCCACATTTTGGCCAGCTCTACAGCGGCCCGGGTCAGATGCCCCTGATATTTTTCCAGCTGGGCTTCAAATAGCTCAAACAGGGTAAAAGCATCGGCGGTTCCACCGGCAAAGCCTGCAATCACTTGCTCGTTATACAGCCGACGCACTTTACGTGCATTGCCTTTCATCACGGTATTACCCATGGAGACCTGTCCGTCACCGCCAATAACCACTTGGCCGTTGCGTCGAACAGAAAGAATGGTGGTGCCTCGATATTGATCCAAGATGGCTTCCTCTTTGCGGAATACAGATAACTGGCAACAATATGGGGGTGTTGGCGCTAGATTTCAAGCCTGCAGGGGGCAGGTTTAACCTTCTGCTTTGCGCTTGAGCAGTAGCGTATCGATGCCTTTTTCGATCAGCGTGCCACGCGCTTTGGCTAATTGTGAGCGATCTTCAAAGGGGCCAACTTGCACGCGATGCCATACATCGCCATTGGCGGAGGTAATAGCTTCTACTCGGGCATTGAGCCCCATCAGTATCAGCTGGGCTCTAAGGCGGTCACCATCTTCGGCTTTTTTGAACGAGCCGGCTTGGAGAATATAGAGCGTGGCTTCGGCGGATTTGCCATCTTCCTCTTGCTGATCAACCGGAACAATGACTTCACGTTCCGGCAATAGAGTGTAGAAATCAAATTTAGTGGCGGTGGTTTTAACCTCCTCAGCGGCCTTTTCAACAGCGTTAGAGATTTCTGTCGGCGCATCTTCCGGCGTGATATCCGCCAAATAGCCTAAAAAGTTAATAAACAAACCAGTGACAATGCCGGTAAACAGCCACACCCAGCCGGGCACCTGACTTTTAGCCTTGCGTGTTGTTTTCTTTTTGGCCGCCTTGGGTTGTTTGGCGAAATCATGAGTCATAATAGGCGCTGCTTATTTGAACCTGGTTACATTGCCGTTGGCGCTGAAACGCCCAGTAAGCTTAGACCATTTTTGATAACCTGCCGAACGGCTTCGCTTAAACTGAGTCGCGCATTACGTAAATTGTTGTCATCAATTAACATTTTATGGGCATTATAGTAGCTATGAAAATCACCCGCTAATTCCCGCAGATAGTTGGCGACAATATGTGGTTCGCAGTTATTGGCTGCATGGCTAATCAGTTCAGGGTAGGCGGCTAATTTATTAAGCAGGCTTTTTTCCGCATCCTCAGTCAGTAATTCCAGCGTGTTGGCATGATCCGCTGACCAACTCCAGCCATGATCTGCCAGCTTGCGTTGCATGCTGCAAACGCGAGCGTGAGCGTACTGAATATAATAAACCGGATTATCGTTGCTTTGCGATATGGCCAAATCAATATCGAAAGTTAGCTGCGAGGTCGCGGCCCTTGCCACTAAAAAGTAACGGGTGGCATCTTTGCCCACTTCATCGATCAAATCTCTGATAGTGAGGTAGCTACCGGCACGTTTAGAAATTTTTACTTCTTCACCGCCGCGCATCACCATCACCATTTGGTGGAGTACATATTCAGGCCAGTCTGTTGGAATGTTTTGACGCTGATGTTGGCTAACCGCTTGTATGCCAGCACGAACGCGAGTAACAGTGCTGTGATGGTCGGCGCCTTGTTCGTTGATAACGCGCTCGAAACCGCGCTGCCATTTATTCAAATGGTAGGCTACATCGGGCACAAAATAGGTATAGCCGCCTTCGGATTTGCGCATAACGCGGTCTTTATCATCGCCAAAATCCGTGGTTTTTAACCAGAGTGCGCCGTCTTTTTCATAGCTGTGACCGCTATCAATTAAGTGCTGTACGGTTTTTTCCACATCGCCATCGGCGTAAAGGGCGGACTCTAAATAGTAAACATCAAAGTCGACACCAAAGGCTTTTAAATCCAGATCTTGTTCGCGGCGTAAATAGGCAACCGCAAACTCGCGAATAGCATCGATATTGTCGGCATCGCCAACACCGACCACATGTTTGTCTTCGGCATTAATGGTTTCTTGCGCCATATAGGATTTGGCGACATCAATAATATAATCGCCTTGATAACCATCTTGGGGCCAGCTTTTATCGTCGGGGCCTAAGCCTTTGCAGCGCGCTTGTACCGAGCTGGCGAGATTATTAATTTGCTGGCCAGCATCGTTGTAATAAAATTCTGCGGTCACATCCCAGCCATTGGCTGCTAATAAACGACAAAGACTATCGCCAACGGCGGCACCGCGACCATGACCGACATGCAATGGGCCAGTCGGGTTGGCGGAGACAAATTCCACCTGTACTTTTTTGCCGGCGCCGTTATTGCAGCGACCGAAGTTTTCCCCCTGCGTCAGAATATCTTTAATCACCGCGGTGGTGGCGGCTTCGTTTAAAAAGAAATTAATAAAACCCGGGCCGGCGATTTCGGCTTTGGTGAGTTTTTCTGAAGCGGGCAGGGCATCGATAATGAGCTGAGCAATATCGCGGGGTGATTTTTTTGCCGCCTTGGCCAATGTCATCGCGATATTACTGGCGAGATCACCGTGGGCTTTGTCTTTGGTGCGGTCGATAGTGACGCGCGGCTCGACATCGGCGGGCAGGTCGCCATTATTCATCAGGGTGTTAAGTGCGGCGTTAATCAGTTCAGCTATATGGTCTTTCATTGGGTTCCAGCGGGTATTCGGATTTCAGGGCGGCAAGGGCGGCTATTATCCAGAATTTTGCCTGCTCGAGCTACTTTTTCTGAGCCGCCATCACCGTGATAGCAAAAAATTTTCTGGTGTCGCCAAATTAAAACATCTCGCTGGGATCCACATCGACTGACCAACGGACTTTGCCAGCTAATGGATGTTGCTCTGCCAGTGAGCAAAGCTGTTGCAGGGTGCGATGCAGCGGCCTGCGCTGATCTGAGCGCACTAATAATTGGCTTCTAAACCGGCCAGCTTTGCGGGTCATGGGGGCCGGTAGTGGCCCAAAAATCTGGCAGCCACTTGAATCGACCTGATCCCGCAAGTGCTGCAATAATGTGTCGGTTTGTGGCAGGTTGCTAGCTTCGGCGCGCACTAGGGCGAGGTGGCCAAATGGCGGCAGACCACTGCTGTTGCGCTCGGCGAGCAGGGCTTTGGCGTATTGGTGGTAGCTATCATTGACCAGACTGGTGATCAGCGGATGTTCCGGCTGATGAGTCTGAATCATGACTCTACCGGCTTTGCGCTCGCGGCCTGCACGGCCAGCGACCTGAATCAATAACTGTCCCATTTTCTCGGGGCCACGAAAATCTGCGCTAAACAAGCCGCCATCGGCATCAAGTACCGCGACCAAGGTAACATCGGGGAAGTGATGACCTTTGGCCAGCATCTGGGTGCCGACTAGAATGCAGGGCTCTCCCTTGTGTACCTGATCAACCATTTGTTGCATCGCTTGTTTGCGAGTGGTGGTATCGCGATCAATCCGTTGAATCTCGGTGGTCGGAAACAGGCGTTTTAACGCCTGCTCACTGCGTTCGGTTCCAGAGCCGCGGAATTCTAGTTGATTGCTATTACATTCCGGGCATCGATCGGGAAGTGCGGTCTGATGTCCGCAGTGATGACAGCGCAGCATGCGCTGTTGATAATGCACCGTCATTCGCGCGTCGCAATGTTGGCAATGGGCGACATGGCCACAATCGTGGCACATCAACATAGGAGAAAATCCGCGTCGATTAATAAATACCAGTACCTGGTTGCCTCGCTCAATTTCGCTGCCAATGGCGCTTATCAGCGCTGGGCTAAAACCGTCCTCCATCGGTGCGTGGCGTATATCCAGCAATTCAAATCTGGGGGCGCTGGCGCCTGTGGCTCGCTGTTTTAATTGCAGATGATGATAGCGGCCTTGCAGGGCGTTATTGAGTGTTTCCAGACTGGGCGTGGCCGAGCCTAGAACGATCGGGCATTGTTCATCGGAGGCCCGTTTGATGCCAATATCTCTGGCTGAATAGCGAAAACCGTCCTGCTGTTTAAAAGAGCTATCGTGCTCTTCGTCGATAATAATCAGCCCCAAATTAGCGACTGCGGAAAAAATCGCCGAGCGTGTACCGAGGATAATCCCCGCCTCACCGGATTGCGCTTGCTGCCACGCCAGTAAACGCTCTCGATCAGTCAGGCCTGAGTGGAGGGTGGCGATAGGGCAGTTAAAGCGCTGTTGAAAGCGGCTCAGCGTTTGCGGGGTCAGGCCTATTTCTGGAATTAGAATCAGTGCTTGCTGCTGTTTTTTCAGGCACTGCTCGATCAGTTGCAGATAAACCTCCGTCTTGCCGCTGCCAGTAATCCCTTCCAGAACATAACATTGAAAGCCACTATGAGTATTGATGGTATCCAGCGCGTGTTGTTGTTCGGCATTCAGTGTCAAAGGTGCCGATTTTAAGCAATCTTGGTTGTGGTCATAGCGCTGCGCGGCGATTTCAACCCGCTCAACCAACCCTTTTTCGATTAAGGCTTTGCAGGTCGCTTGGCTGATTTGGGCATTATCTAATTGTGCTCGGCTCAGGCTGGCTTGCTGTTGCAATAAGCTGACTAGCTGCGCTTGTTTGGCCGCTCGTTTAAGCGCGCCTTCAGGCAGGCCTTTGCCCTCGGTGGTTAATTGCCAGTGAGTTGCAGTATTGGGAATCAGTTGCGCCCCTTTGCGCAGCAAAGTTGGTATCGCATTGGCGAAGGCATCACCCACTGGGTGTTGGTAGTAGCTAGCTGCCCATTGGCCAAGGGCGAGTAGTTTGCCGCTCAATAGCGGTTGATTATCCAGTATTTTAGTGACTGGCTTTATTTTGCTGCTATCAAAATCGCTAGTGTCTTTGATGGCCAATAGCATGCCGACTAGTTGGCGGTTACCAAAGGGAGCTTCAATACGTATACCCGGTTGCAGGGCGGCCACAGCTTGTTCGGTCATAGCTTCTGGTGGCAGATAATCAAAGCTGCGACGAAGCGGTGTGGGCATAGCCAAGGTGAGTATGGGCATTCAGTGTCTAATTTGATGTTTGATTGAGTGCTAGAGCCAAGTGCTAAAGATAAAAGTGCTTAGTGTAACAAAATTTTGCACTAAATCCGTGTTGAATAAATCCGGCCTTGGCGGGGTCTGTTGCGCCTTATTAAATTGATATAAACAATTGTTTTATAAAGTAATTTTTTATTTAGGCGGGGTCGGTGAATCAGAGCCTAATATCCTGATACCGGGTTGCAGAAATTCCCATTGCAATCACGGGGCTCTCTGGTATGATCGTGCGCCTGATTTTTACCCAGTTGCAAGGCTTAACTTGCGACTGATATTAGTGCGGTGCTCGACAGCTGTTTCCACGGAGGAGACCCTAAGGCTTGATTGAGTGGCGGCACACTAAAAGAGACAGTAAAGAGAGCAAAACCATGAAAGCTGATATCCACCCTAAATATGAAATGATTACCGCCACCTGTAGTTGCGGTAATGTGGTAACTACACGCTCGACCTTGTGTAAAGATATTCACTTGGACGTTTGTGGCGCCTGTCACCCGTTCTATACCGGCAAGCAAAAAATGTTGGATAGTGGTGGCCGTGTTGATCGCTTTAAGAAGCGCTTTGCTAGTCGCAGCAGCAAGGGTTAATCGCCTGAGTATTACGGGGAATTTAAACAAAACGCCCAGTCATTATTGTCTGGGCGTTTTTGTATCTGCGCTATATCTCTATCTCTATCTATTTTCCCTGCCGGTATTGGCAGAGTCGCGTTGTGCTGCCAGCGGTGATATTGAATGGGCGCAACTGAAAAAAATAGTTGATGGCGATACTTTGCATTTGCGTGATGGGCGCAAGGTGCGAGTCATGGGTATAAATACGCCAGAAATAGGCCATAGAAAAAACAATAAGCCGCATTATCCAGAGCCCTTGGCCAGTGCGGCAAAGCAAGCAGCAGAAGAATTTTTTGCCGGTGCGAGCCGAGTCGGTCTTAGTTTTGGTGAGCAGCGCGCGGATCATTACGGCCGGATATTGGCCCATGTTTATCGGGCTGATGGTCATAGCCTCTCCGCCTATCTGCTCGGTTTGGGTTTCGCTTGGCAGGTTGTGGTGCCGCCGAATGAGCAGCACTGGCGTTGTTTAGCGGCGGTTGAAACAACGGCAAAAAAACAGGCACTGGGGATCTGGGGCAATGAAGCTTATCGGGCCAAACAAGCGAAAGACCTTAGTATGAGTGACACAGGGTTTCAACGACTGACCGGTCAAGTGATTGCAGTCAATCGCAGTCGAGGTGGTTGGTGGGTGCAGCTTGATAAATTGGCGATTCGGGTGCGCGATAAACACCTGAAATATTTGGATGGCGTCAATCCGCAAGACTGGCTTAACCGTAGGTTGATTGTTCGTGGCTGGGTAAAAGATCGCAGCCAGTCCAGCGCTGTTATGCAACAAGGTTATTCTCCGTTGATGATGAACCTGCAGCATTCGGCGATGCTGAAGTGATCGAATTTTATAACGTTATAATTAGTAGTTTTTATCAGTATTTTTAATTATCGGAACAGCAGTATGTCCACAAATATTAAGCAAGCGGCGTTGGATTATCATGCCCAACCCAAGCCGGGAAAAATTTCTATCGAGTTGAGCACCAGTGCGGTGACCCAGCAGGATCTTGCTTTGGCCTATAGCCCTGGTGTGGCCGAGCCGGTTAAGGCTATTGCTGAAAATCCGGACTTGGCTTATGACTATACGATAAAAGGCAATTTGGTCGCAGTTATTACTAACGGTACTGCGGTTCTAGGTTTGGGTGATTTAGGAACTTTGGCTAGTAAGCCGGTGATGGAAGGTAAGGCATTATTGTTTAAGCGTTTTGCCGGTATTGATTCTGTTGATATTGAAGTGGATACCAAAAATTCTCAGGAATTTATTAATGCGGTGGCATTAATTGCCAATACCTTTGGCGGGATTAATTTAGAAGATATAAAAGCACCGGAGTGTTTTGAAATTGAAAAAACATTAATCGAGCAATGCGATGTGCCGATTTTTCATGATGACCAACATGGCACCGCTATTGTGACTGCGGCTGGCCTGTTGAATGCATTGGAGATTCAGGGAAAAACTATAGAAGAGGCAAAGATTGTTTGCTTGGGTGCAGGATCGGCCGCTATTGCTTGTATGAGTTTATTACTCAGCCTGGGTGCGAAAAATGATAATGCGACCATGATTGATCGTCTCGGCGTTATTTACAACGGCCGTGAAGGCGTGAACGAATTTAAACAAGAGTTCGCCCACGACACTACCGATAGAACCTTAGAAGATGCCATTAATGATGCCGACGTCTTTTTGGGCTTGTCTGGCGCTGATTTATTAAGCCCAGAGTTGTTAAAGACTATGGCACCTAATCCGGTGGTATTCGCCTGTTCTAATCCTGATCCCGAAATTGATCCGGCGTTGGCCAATGCGACCCGCAGTGATTTGATTATGGCGACAGGCCGTTCTGATTTTCCTAATCAGGTAAATAATGTTTTAGGTTTTCCATTTATTTTTCGCGGTGCTTTAGATGTACGTGCTAGTAAAATTAATCGTGAAATGAAAATTGCTGCCGTTAATGCAATTCGTGAATTGGCCAAGCAGCCAGTGCCGCAAGAAGTATTGGATGCTTGTGGACTGGATTGTTTAGAGTTTGGTCCCGGTTATATTATCCCCAAGCCTATGGACAGTCGCTTATTGGCTAATGTCTCTGCTGCAGTGGCACAGGCTGCTGTCGATACCGGCGTGGCAAGATTGCCTTACCCCAAACATTACCCGATCAATAGCGTTGATGATGTATAAAAAAAGGCCATCATTAGACGACCTTTTTTTATAAGCGGAGATTTTATTGACGCCAATCCATCATGCGTTGGCGAAGTTACTTTAGCTTTTTATATTTGACCCGTTGTGGCAGCGCGTTTTCACCTTTGCGGGCAATAAAATCTTCATGGTATTCGGTGTAGTTGCCTTCAAAGAATACCACTTCGCTATCGCCTTCATAGGCAAGAATATGGGTACAAATGCGATCAAGAAACCAGCGATCGTGAGAGATAATCATCGCACAGCCAGGGAAGGTAATTAGGGCTTCTTCTAGCGCTCGCAATGTTTCTACATCCAGATCATTAGACGGCTCATCAAGCAATAGCACATTGCCCCCTTGTTTTAAGGTGCAGGCCAGTTGCAATCGGCCGCGTTCACCTCCAGAGAGTTCGCCCACCCGTTTTTGTTGATCGGAGCCCTTAAAATTAAAGCGGCCGATATAAGCTCGCGATGGGATTTCGTAATTGCCAATTTTAAGAATATCGTGACCTTCGGACACCGCTTCCCATACCGTTTGCTTGTCATCAAGGGCATCGCGCAGCTGTTCAACATAAACCAGATCAACCGTTTCGCCTAGCTCAACAGCACCGCTGTCGGCCTGTTCCATGCCGGCAATTATTTTAAATAGCGTTGATTTACCCGCTCCGTTACCGCCGATAACACCGACGATGGCGCCTTTCGGAACATTAAAGCTCAGATCCTGATACAGCATTTCATCGCCAAAGGATTTACTCACTGCCTTTACTTCGATGACTTTGTCACCAAGGCGCTGTCCCGGCGGAATATAAATTTCGTTAGTTTCGGCGCGGCTTTGGAAATCCTGCGATTGCAATTCTTCAAAACGAGCGATGCGCGCTTTGTTTTTTGCCTGCCGACCTTTGGGGTTTTGTCTTACCCATTCCAATTCCGATTTAACGGTTTTCTGATGCGAGGCTTCTTGCTTGGCTTCACGCTCCAGACGCTGTTCCTTTTGTTCCAGCCAAGAAGAGTAGTTGCCTTCATAGGGAATGCCGCGACCCCGATCCAGTTCTAAAATCCAGCCTGCTGCATTATCGAGAAAATAACGGTCGTGGGTAATAGCAACCACGGTGCCGGGGTATTCGCAAAGGAATTGTTCCAGCCAGTGAACTGATTCAGCGTCCAAATGGTTGGTTGGTTCGTCCAGCAATAACATATCGGGGTTGGAAAGCAGTAGTCGACAAAGGGCTACCCGACGACGTTCACCGCCGGACAATTTTGTCACATCGGCATCCCAGGGTGGCAGGCGTAAAGCATCGGCAGCCACTTCTAGTTTATGGTCCAGATTTTCCGAGTCGGCCGCCTGAATAATATTTTCCAGTTCCTGCTGGCGTTTACCCAGCGCATCATAGTCAGCGTCCGGTTCGGCATAGGCGGCAAACACGGCTTCTAATTCCTGTTGCGCGGCAACCACTTCGCCCAGCCCATCTTCTACATTGCCACGCACATCTTTATTGGGATCAAGCTCGGGTTCCTGCGATAGATAGCCGACATTAATACCGGCCTGTGGTCGAGCTTCACCTTCAAATTCGGTATCGACGCCGGCCATAATTCGCAACAGTGTCGATTTACCCGCACCATTTAAGCCCAGTACACCAATCTTGGCGCCGGGGAAAAAGGACAGCGAAATATCTTTAAGAATTTGGCGTTTGGGTGGGACAATTTTGCCCACTCGGTTCATGGTGTAAACGTACTGTGCCATAGGTTATTGGTCCTGACTCGAGCTGTTAGTGGTTAAAATAGCTAGTGATTAGAATAGCTGAAACAGGATGGCACGGTACTCAATCTTGTGCTGTAGATCAAGGTGGGTATGGCGCGGTTATCGATTCAGTGGCAGCGGTTATTTCCACTAACTTAACGGCTCGCCTAAAAAGCAGCAATCCGGTACAATGCCCGCCTTTGAAAAATCATATTTAACACGTGGTCAGTTCCCAGTATTTATCATTACAATTACCATCTATTAGGCAAGGGTCCAAGGGGTTAGCAATGTTTAGTAAAGATATGCAAGTTGCAGGTTTTGACGATGAGATTTTTTCCGCTATTGGCGAAGAAAATCAGCGTCAAGAACAGCATATTGAGTTGATCGCATCTGAAAACTACACCAGCCCGCGGGTGATGGAAGCGCAGGGCAGTTCAATGACTAACAAATACGCTGAAGGGTATCCCGGCAAGCGTTACTACGGCGGCTGTGAGTATGTCGATAAAGCTGAGCAGTTGGCTATTGAGCGGGTTAAGGCCTTGTTTGGTGCTGATTATGCCAATGTGCAACCACACTCGGGTTCGCAGGCTAACTCGGCGGTTTATTTGGCCCTATTACAAGCCGGCGATACCGTATTGGGGATGAGCTTGGACGCTGGCGGTCACTTAACCCATGGTGCCAAGCCAAACTTCTCGGGCAAGGTGTATAACTCGGTTCAGTATGGCCTAAACCCCGAAACCGGTATGATCGATTACGATCAGGTTGAAGCGCTGGCGCTGGAGCATAAACCGAAAATGATTGTAGCCGGTTTTTCTGCTTACTCCGGCATTGTTGATTGGGCGCGTTTTCGCGACATTGCCGATAAAGTGGAGGCCTATTTATTGGTCGACATGGCCCATATTGCCGGTTTGGTTGCTGCCGGTGTTTATCCAAACCCAGTGCCCTTTGCTGACGTGGTAACCTCAACCACCCACAAAACCCTACGCGGCCCGCGTGGTGGTATTATCCTTGCCAAACATAATGAGGCCTTGGAGAAGAAGTTTAACTCTGCGGTATTCCCCGGTGGTCAGGGTGGTCCTTTGATGCATGTGATCGCAGCCAAAGCGATAAGCTTTAAAGAAGCGGCCGGTGAAGATTTTAAGGTCTATCAGCAGCAGGTTGTGGCTAACGCCAAGGTGATGGCGTCGACCTTTATCGAGCGTGGTATCAAGATTGTTTCCGGTGGTACCGAAAATCACCTGATGCTGGTTGATCTAATCGGCAAAGACTATACCGGTAAAGATGCCGATGCAGCGCTCGGTGATGCCTTTATTACTGTTAACAAAAACGCTGTACCCAATGATCCACGTTCACCCTTTGTAACCTCGGGGCTGCGTGTCGGTACGCCTGCCATTACTACCCGCGGTTTTAAAGAAGATGAGTGTCGCGAGCTAACCCATTGGATGTGCGATGTACTGGATTCGCTAGAAAATGGCACCAGTGAGCAGGTTGTTCCTGAGGTAAAAGCTAAAGTGCTGGATATCTGTGCGCGCTTTCCGGTTTATAAGTAAACCCAATAGTTCTTTAAAATACCCAGAGGCGGTGCATTGCCGCCTTTTGTGGCTTCTATGATAAACTTGCGCCCACTTTCAACCATCCATTAAGGCAAGCCGTCCATGCGCTGTCCCTTTTGCTCCCATGATGATACCAAGGTTATTGACTCCCGGCTGGTTGCCGAGGGCGGTCAGGTACGTCGCCGTCGCGAATGCACCGCTTGTCTGGAGCGTTTTACCAGCTATGAAACGGCCGAACTGTTAATGCCGCGTATTATTAAGCAAAACGGTAATCGCGAGCCTTTTGATGAAGAAAAAATGCGTGCCGGTTTATTGCGTGCCTTGGAAAAGCGCCCCGTCAGCATTGAAAAAATTGAGGCTATTGTTAGCCAAATTGAGCATTCATTGCAGGCGACTGGTGAGCGAGAAGTTAAATCGATAACGGTGGGTGAATTAGTGATGGAGCATTTAAAGCAACTGGATCAAGTGGCTTTTGTGCGCTTTGCCTCTGTTTATAGAGATTTTAAAGATCTCAATGAATTCCGCGAAGAGATAGACCGCTTGGCGGAAGAACCTGAAGCCAGCAGCGGCGATTAAGCTAATGAATGATCATGACTACATGCAGTTGGCCATCGATTTAGCCCGAGGCGGTTTATATACCACCTCGCCCAATCCGCGAGTGGGTTGTGTATTGGTGCGCGATGGTGAAGTGATCGGTCGTGGTTTTCATTTGCGCGCCGGTGAAGCCCACGCTGAGGTGATTGCGCTGATCGATGCCAGTGATGCCAGTGGTGCCACCGCTTATGTCACTCTGGAACCTTGCAGTCATACCGGCAAAACAGCACCTTGTTGCGAGGCATTGATAGCGGCCAAAGTGGTACGGGTGGTGGTGGCGATGACCGATCCCAATCCGTTGGTGTCCGGAACCGGCATTGCCAGATTGCGTGAGGCGGGTATCAATGTTGATATCGGTGTGCTGGAAGCACAGGCGAGAAAGCTCAACCCGGGTTTTCTTAAGCGTATGGAAACAGGCCTGCCCTGGGTGCGGGTAAAATTGGCGATGAGTCTCGATGGCCGCACTGCGATGGATTCGGGTGAGAGCCAGTGGATTACCGGTGCAGAGGCTCGCAGTGATGTGCAGCGGTTACGTGCCCGTAGTTGCGCAATCGTATCGGGGGTGGACACGATCATGACTGATCAGGCCTGCTTAACTGTACGGGCAGATGAAATGGGTATCGATCCGGATATGGCGTTACTGGCCGCGGAGCGGCAACCATTAAGAGTTATTTTGGATTCTAATCTGCGTCTGCCACCAGAGACAAAGTTGTTATCGCAACCCGGACAAACACTGATTGTTGCAGCAACAGAAAATATAACAGCTCAGCAGGCCTTAGAGCAGGCAGGTGCTGAGGTGGTTTATCGACCTGCCGCCAATGGTCAGGTGGATATCAATAAAACCATGCAACTACTGTCCGAAAGACAGTGCAATGAGGTGATGGTTGAAGCCGGTGCGACATTGGCGGGTGCTTTTGTTGAAGCAGACTTGGTCGACCAGCTTAATATTTATATGGCACCCACACTGATGGGTAGCGAAGCTAGACCTTTATTACAGTTGCCGCTGGATACCATGAGCCAGCAGCAACGGTTAACTATTGAAAGTATTACCCCGGTAGGTGACGATTGGCGCATTGATGCCAATCCCGCCTGACAGTAATACCTAAGAGGAAAAAAATGGCGCTCAATACTGTTGAAGAACTGATACAAGATATCCGTTTAGGCAAAATGGTTATTTTGATGGATGATGAAGATCGCGAAAATGAGGGTGATCTGGTCATGGCCTCAGAGTGTGTAAAGCCACAGGATATTAATTTTATGGCCAAGCATGCCCGCGGCTTGATTTGTCTGACCCTGACCGAAGATCGTTGTCGACAAATCGATTTACCATTAATGGTCGATGGTGCTAACGGTGCGCAATTTGGCACCAACTTTACCTTATCAATTGAGGCCTCAGAAGGTGTGACTACCGGTATCTCCGCCGCCGATCGCGCCCATACTGTTCGCACCGCGGTTGCTCGCGGCGCCAAGCCTAACGATATCGTACAGCCTGGGCATATCTTTCCCATTATGGCCCAGCCCGGTGGTGTATTAACTCGCGCCGGTCATACCGAAGCGGGCTGTGATCTTGCCCGGCTGGCTGGTTTTGAAGCATCAGGCACTATTGTAGAAATTATGAATGAAGACGGCAGTATGGCCCGCCGTCCGGAATTAGAAAAATTTGCTGAAGAACACGATTTAAAAATTGGGACCATTGCTGACTTAATTCACTACCGTGTGATCAATGAAAGAACGATTGAGAAAATTAATCAGGGTAAAGTGAATACAGATTACGGTGAGTTTACCCTGCATACCTATAAAGATTTATTGGCGGGCGATATTCATCACGCCCTAGTCAAAGGCGATGTCAGTAAAGATGACGCCACACTGGTGCGCGTGCATTTGGCATCATCTATTCGTGATTTATTCGGCACGCAACCCGGCGAATCACCCAGTTGGAATATTCAACGCTGTATCAAAAAAGTAGCTGAAGAAGGCAGTGGTGTTGTGGTGCTGTTGGCCCACGATGAACGCCCCGAAGAAACCTTGGCTAGTGTTGACATTGCCGTGGGTAAAAAACCGCCTTTGTCAGCAGTGGTTGATGGCAGCTCCAATGCCTACCTGACTATTGGCTTGGGTTCGCAGATTTTACGTGATGTCGGCGTCAGCAAACTGCGATTGATGGGACCGCCGATTAAATACAATGCAATTTCCGGTTTTGATTTGGAAATTGTTGATTTCGTATCTCCTGAATAACGGTAGCGCATAATGAAAGGTATTGAGACACCCGAATATGATGCAGCGATATTGGCCGGCAAAAAAATTGCCATCGTTGTCACTCGCTGGAATACATTGATTGTCGATAATTTATTGGCAGGTGCTAAAAAGCACTTAATAGAAAGTGGTATTGAAGACTCAAATATCGAATTAATTATGTGCCCCGGCGCCTATGAGATTCCGTTAGTCTGCCAGCATGCGGCAGCCAGCAAAAAATATGATGCCATCATTACCCTTGGCGCTGTTATTCGTGGCGGCACACCGCACTTTGAATATGTAGCTGGTGAATGCTCAAGCGGTGTGATGCGTGTCAGTCTTGATACCGGTATACCGATTGCCTTCGGTGTCTTGACAGTCGATAACGAACAACAAGCCTTACAGCGTTGTGGTGTTGGCGAAGATTCTGAAAACAAGGGTGAAGAATCTGCCGCCTGTGTATTGGAAATGCTTGGTGTGATTGACAGTCTGAGCAGTGATAAATCGTAATGAGTAAAAGCCTAGCTGAAAGAAAAGAATTTAATCCAGCCGCACGTCGCAGGGCTCGTCACTATGGTATGCAGGCTTTATATCAATGGCAGATGACCAAAAATCCAGTGGCAGAGATCGAGCTACAGTTTTTAACCGATTATGATTTTTCCAAAGTCGATGTTGAATATTTTCATGATATTATTCATCACGTTCCCGCTAATTTGGCAGAGTTAGAACAGGCATTCACGCCGCATCTTGATCGTGCTATTGAAGAATTAGATCCTATTGAGTTAGCGCTATTACGTTTGGCTAGCTATGAGCTAACTAAGCGCATTGATATTCCCTATAAAGTAGTGATTAACGAGGCGGTATCGCTGGCTAAAAAATTTGGTGCTACCGATGGGCACAAATATATCAATGGCGTACTAGATCGGCAGGCGCAGGATGTGCGCGCTATCGAAATTAACGCAGATCGTTAATCACAAGTCTATGAGTGATATTGGGCAGCTAACAGAATTCGACATTATTGCCCGCTACTTTGCCGATATTGATGGCGCTGGCCATCAGCCTTCGGTGGCGCTCGGTATCGGCGATGACTGCGCCATACTATCTCTTGCCGCTAATCAACAATTAGCATTTTCCATCGATACCCTAGTATCAGGTCGACATTTCCCTGACGATGCCGATCCCTATCAATTAGGTCAACGAGCCTTGGCTGTTGCCGTGAGTGATTTGGCAGCCATGGGTGCTAAGCCATTGGCGTTTACATTGGCGCTGACTTTGCCTTCAGTGGATAGCCAATGGCTTGACGACTTTAGTCGAGGGCTGCGTTTGGCTGCCGGGCAGTACAAAATACCTTTAATCGGTGGTGATACCACGCAGGGACCATTGACGATAACGCTGCAGGTTCATGGCAGTCTTTGTTCTCAAGCGGTGTTAAAGCGCTCGGCAGCTCAGCCGGGCGATGCTATTTTTGTAACGGGTACGGTGGGTGATGCGGCCGCGGCCTTGGCTGTTATTGAGGGACGTTTGGTGGTTGATCAGCAGCAGCATGAATTTTTAATGCAGCGGTTTTACCAACCCACAGCAAGAATAGAGGTCGGGCAGAGTTTGTTAGGTGTCGCTAATGCTGCCGTCGATATCTCCGATGGTTTATTGGCAGACTTAGCTCATATTGCAACTGCGTCAAAGCTGGCGGCGATGATTAATGTTGATCAACTGCCGTTATCAGCGGTCATGAAACAAGTCATAGCAAAACCACAAGCGCTAGCCTATGCTTTAAAGGGTGGCGATGATTATGAATTATGTTTTACCGTAGCTCGGGACAATATTACTCAAATAAAAACACTGGCCCAGCGGTTGTCACTGCCGATAACTGAAGTGGGAATAATGGCAGCCGGTAGTGGTGTCAGCTGCGTTGATGATCATGGCGATGATGTTGTTATTGATATCGCTGGTTATCAACATTTTACTCAAAGCGAATAAAAGATGACCAGAGCAGTCAGCGCAAAAACTATTTTCAAAAACCCGATACATTGTTTGGCCTTTGGTTTTGGCAGCGGCTTGGCACCTAAAGCCCCTGGGACTTTTGGAACGCTGATGGCTATTCCGCTGTATCTATTACTGAGCGAACTGCCTTTAATAAGCTATGCTGCGGTTGTGGTAGCGGCCTTTATTTTAGGTATTTACCTCTGTGGTAAAACCGCTGATGACTTGGGCGTGCATGATCATCCGGGTATTGTCTGGGATGAATTTGTCGGCTTCTGGATTACTATGTTTGCTGCGCCAGCGGGGCTGCTATGGTTGGTTATTGGCTTTAGTCTATTTCGTTTATTTGATATCTGGAAGCCGTGGCCTATCAAATTGTTCGACAACAATATGAAGACGGGTCTGGGTATTATGATCGATGATGTGCTGGCGGGAATCTATGCGCTGGTGTTATTGCAGGCGCTGGTTTATCTAACGGGGCCTGTATGACTGTAAAAACGATAAAAGTCATCCGCTTAATTTTTTAGCTAATCGTGTTTTCTCAGACCGCGACATGATAGTCTGTTTTCTTTGTACCTTTATTCATTAGTGGCTATTAACTGGCGGTTATTAACAAGTGGATAAAAACTAATAAAAAACGCCCATAGTGAGCAATATGATCGACACAAAAAATAATAAAATCCCGGTGGTATGGAGTATTTCTGGTTCTGATTCTTGCGGTGGTACCGGCATTCAATCCGATGTAAAAACCTACCATGATTTTGGTGCCTGTGGTTGCTCTGTTGTCACAGCGATTACCGCACAAAATTCTTTTGCTACCGGTTATTCGATAGCCGCCGAGCGCAAATCCGTTGTCGCACAAATCAATGCCTTAGATAGCGATATGCCTGCTGATATTATCAAGGTCGGTTCGCTGCCCAGCCTCGAAATTGTAGAAACCGTGGTTAAATATTTTGATGACTATCAAGGCTATGTGGTTTATGACTTGGAGTTGGAGGCCAGTGGTGAGCAGCTACTGACAGAAGCTGGTGACTTATTGCGCAGCCGTTTAATTCCTAGAGTTGATTTGCTGGTGGTCAATATTGAAGAGGCCGCCGCCTTAACGGATGCAGAGATTACTTCGTTTGTGCAAATGGAAGCTGCCGCCGCTAGTTTGATGGCGATGGATGCTCGTTCAGTGTTAATCACTGGCGCCAAATTTGGCGACAGTGGTCAGCGCGTCGACTATTGGACCGATGGCACTGAAGAGATTTGGGTGACTGTTAACGGCGCCTTGGGTGTTAATAATCGTGGTGGTGGCTGTGTGCTTTCTGCCGCCATCGCTGCCGCTTTGTCTCAGGGGCATACTTTTAAAGCGGCGCTCAGTCTGGCGAAAGCCTATGTCACCCAAGGTATACGCGGTGCTCAGGCTATTGGTAGCGGCCCTGGCGCAGTAGCTCATTTAGGTCTGCCCACTGACGATGGCGATAAGCCGCAATTCTCTGACTCGCGTCCTGATTAGCACACAGCCTGCTGTGCTTGTGGCGAGTTGACCCCTTTTCTGAGCCCTCCACAGCGGGTTAGCAACCCTGCGCGACTGCTGATAGAATGTGCGCCCGCTGCAATCAAGCTTTGTTTCAGGAGATGTCTGTGACCCTACGCTATGTTGAATCCTCTAAATTACCCACGGCATGGGGTATTTTTGATATGCATGGTTTTGAGGATAGCGTCAACGATAAAGAGCACCTGATTCTCAGTATGGGCGATGTGGGAACTGGTGAGCCTGTTTTGGCCAGAATGCATTCTGAGTGTTTGACGGGAGATGCACTGTTTAGTTTGCGTTGTGACTGTGGCTTCCAGCTTGAAGCCGCACTGAAAGCCATTGCCAAAGAGGGCTGTGGTGCCCTGTTATATCTTCGTCAGGAAGGTCGCGGTATTGGTCTACTGAATAAAATCAAAGCTTATAAGTTGCAGGATCAGGGTGCTGATACTGTCGAAGCCAATGAACAATTAGGTTTTGGTGCCGATATGCGAGATTACGGCATCTGCAAAGTGATGTTGCAGCATTTGGATATCAAGCAAGTTCGTTTGATGACCAACAATCCCCGTAAAGTTAAGGCTTTAACTGATCAGGGTGTTGATGTGGTTGAGCGTCTGCCGCTGCAGACCGGACAAAATCCTCACAATGCCAAGTACTTGGCAACCAAAGCAGGCAAGCTTGGTCATTTGATGGACGACTAGTTTAGTTGTTTCAAAGATCATGGCCGTGTTTGCACGCGACCATGATGCTAGAGCTAGGTTAGAAGTGGTAAAAAATGCTGGCGTATCCACCGTCGATGGCGGTGTCAATTTTTTCGTCGCTACTGTCGGCAAAATCCAGATCAAAAGAACGCCAACCGGCTTCCAAGCCTAACCCAAACGAAGTTTCATAGCCGATATTCAGTTTATAGTCGACTAACGCATCGCCGTTATAAGAGAGCGTATTCATATCGCCGCCAATATAAAGGCCGGTCAAGGGGAGATCGAATTTTGCCGCCAGATATAACATCGGCAAAATATCGTCGAATTTTTCGCGGGCTGTTAGTCCGTTACCGGTTAGTGTTATCCCGCCATCAAACTGGCGAACGGTAATACCGGCATCGAAATTGATCCAATTGTCGAGCAGCTCATAATAGAGGGTTAAATCGGTATAGCTTAGGTCAGAATCAGTAGTGACCAGAGCATCTTCTGTAAATTCAGCACCATCAAAATTAAATCCAACGTTAATCGTACCGGTTTCCTCAACACTGATCTCGGTTTTTGCGAACAGGAAATTTGGGATAAGAGGGATGGGATGCTCGATAAGCAGATAAAAACTCTTATCGGTTTCATCTTGCAAGCCCAGAGTTTGCTCAAGGTTGATTGAATCTGGCCCCGACTGAACCGTACCTGCATAGTTTTGGTTCCAGACGCTGGCGCCAATTTCAAAGCCGATGGTGTCTGCCTGAGCAAATGCCGGCAAGCAAAGGGCGATAGCGCCAAAAATAGCTGCAATTTTCATACTGAAGAAAACCTCTTATTATGGTGAAAGTGCTAAATAATTAGCCAAAGTCTAGCAGAAAACGATAGTTGCATTGGAAAATGGCAGAACCACACTATCGTGCTAAATGCTTTGCGGCATCCTTGGCAAAGTAGGTGAGAATACCGTCGGCGCCGGCTCGTTTAAAGGCGACAAGAGATTCCATTATCACTGATTCTTTTTCTAACCAGCCGTTCTGGAAAGCAGCGACATGCATCGCATATTCGCCGCTAACTTGATAAACAAAGGTTGGTACCGCCAGCTCATCCTTGACTCGGCGCACAATATCCAAATAGGGCATGCCGGGTTTAACCATAATCATATCGGCCCCCTCTTTAAGGTCGAGGGCGCATTCAT
>NZ_CAXAHB010000015.1:0-28897 GCF_963968385.1 uncultured Oceanicoccus sp. | reverse complement strand
GTACGGGAATCGATCAAGAAATGCAGACTCTGCTTATGGTGCTGAAGAATACCTTCGTTGATTGTAAATCTTTCACCTTTACAAACCATATCGCTCTGGTAGAGTGTCGGTCTCTTTTACCATCTTGGATTGTTTAAGCAATATATATTCACGCGGGCTTTGGTAAGGTTCGCCACTGAAAGTAGGACAAAACATGCCTGTTATTACTCTGCCTGACGGTAGTCAGCGTTCATTTGATAATCCCGTTTCTGTTTTTGATGTCGCCATGGATATTGGTCCAGGGCTGGCTAAAGCATCCCTCGCTGGCAAGATTGCCGGTGAAATAGTCGATACCTCTTATCTCATTAAGGATGATATTGCGTTGGCCATCATCACCGAGCGTGATGAGGAAGGTTTGGCATTAATTCGCCATTCAACTGCACATTTAATGGCAATGGCCGTGCAGGATTTGTTCCCTGGTACGCAAGTGACTATCGGTCCCGTTATAGAAGATGGCTATTATTACGACTTCGCCGCTAAAACGCCGTTTAGTGATGATGATTTGCGTGCTATTGAAAAACGTATGACTGAAATCACTAAAGCCGATCATCCGATTGAGCGCGTGGTTATGCCGCGTGAACAAGCCGTTAAGCTATTTGCCGATATGGGCGAGGAATACAAAGTTCAGATCATTAACGAGCTGCCCGGCACTGAAGAAATCTCTATCTATAAACAAGGCCCGTGGATGGATTTGTGCCGCGGCCCGCACGTGCCCAGCACCGGTAAATTAAAAGCGTTTAAATTGATGAAGGTGGCGGGAGCTTATTGGCGTGGTGATTCCAGCAATGAAATGTTGCAGCGTGTTTATGGTACGGCGTGGACCAATAAGAAAGAACTGAAAGCTTATCTTCATCGGCTGGAAGAAGCTGAAAAACGCGATCATCGTAAGCTGGGTAAAAAATATGATTTGTTTCATATGCAGGACGAAGCACCCGGTATGGTGTTTTGGCACCCCAAAGGTTGGAATATTTATAAAACCATCGAAGACTATATGCGCCAGCAGCAGACTTTGCATAATTATCAGGAAATTAAAACGCCGCAGTTGGTTGATTTTACGCTGTGGGAAAAGTCGGGTCATGCCGCCAAGTTTTCCGATGGTATGTTTGCGCTTAAATCGGAAGAGCGCGATTTTGCCATCAAGCCGATGAATTGCCCCTGTCACGTGCAGGTGTTTAATCAGGGTCTAAAGAGCTACCGCGATCTGCCGCTGCGGTTGGCAGAATTTGGTTCCTGTCATCGCAATGAGCCGTCGGGTTCGCTGCATGGCATTATGCGGGTGCGCGGTTTTGTGCAGGATGATGCGCATATCTTTGTCACCGAGCAGCAGATCCAGTCAGAAGTGTCGCAATTTATCGACTTTCTGCATGAGGTGTATAAAGACTTTGGTTTTAGCGATTTGATTTATCGTCTCTCGACTCGTCCGGAACAGCGGGTGGGCAGTGATGAAATTTGGGATAAGGCGGAACAGGCGCTGGCAGAAGCGCTTGATAATCAAGGTCTATCTTGGCAAGAACTGCCCGGCGAAGGCGCATTTTATGGGCCTAAGATCGAATTTTCACTGAAGGACTGTATTGGCCGAGTCTGGCAACTGGGCACTATTCAGGTGGATTTTTCCATGCCTGGCCGCCTTGATGCCCAATATGTTGCTGAAGATGGCTCTCGCCAGACGCCGGTTATGTTGCATCGGGCAATACTGGGTTCATTTGAGCGATTTATCGGTATTTTGATCGAGCATTATGAAGGCGCATTTCCGGTCTGGTTGGCCCCAACTCAGGCGGTCATTGCCAATATCACCGATAAACAGTCGCCATTTGTTAAAAAAGTCCATCAATCGTTGAAAAATAAGGGTTTTAGAGTCGATGCGGACTTGAGAAATGAGAAGATCGGCTTTAAAATCCGCGAGCACACAATTCAGAAGGTTCCTTATTTGCTGGTAGTCGGCGATAAGGAGGTAGAAAATCAGACCGTGGCCGTGCGTGCGCGCAGTGGTGAGGACCTCGGCTCAATGTCAATTGAAGCCTTTGAGCAGCTGCTTGCTGATGATGTGGCCCGACGTGGCCGTGTTGTTTCCAGTCAGGCCGAGTCTGAACACTGAATTTGGACAATACCGGAGAAATAACGATTAAGCAAAAAGGTAAAAGCAAGCGGGCGACGATCAATGAAGAGATCGAAGCAAAAGAAGTCCGACTCATTGGTGCCGAAGGTGAGCAAGTAGGCATCGTACCGATCGAACAAGCACGCACAGCGGCGGCTGAACAATCGCTCGATTTGGTACAAATAGCAGATTCCGATCCGATAGTCTGTAAGATCATGGACTACGGAAAACATGTGTTCGAAGCCAAAAAACAGCAGGCTGCTCAGAAGAAGAAGCAGGTGCGGACACAGGTTAAGGAGATGAAATTTCGTCCTGGGACGGAAGAAGGGGATTATCAGGTAAAACTACGCAACCTGGTACGTTTCCTTGAGCAAGGGGACAAAGCCAAAGTGACATTACGTTACCGCGGCCGTGAAATGGCCCATCAGGAGATTGGTATGGAGCTACTCAAGCGGGTCGAAAAAGATCTGGAAGAGTTAGGCACCGTAGAGCAATTTCCAAAGATGGAAGGTCGTCAATTGACCATGGTCATTGCCCCAAAAAGTAAGAAGAAGTAAGTAGTGAGCTCATAGGGCCTATTTATCTTCTGTTTTTTTTAACGATTTAGACTGATTTTTCAGTTTCAAATGCGGAGTATCTAACGATGCCAAAAGCTAAAGTACATAGCGGGGCAGCTAAACGTTTCAAGAAGACCTCTTCTGGTTATAAACGTAAAAGCGCTCATAAAAGTCACATCTTGACCAAGATGACCACTAAACGTAAGCGTCAGCTACGTGGAACTTCTGAGGTTCACGCTTCAGATAAAGTGCTTATCGATCGTATGTTGCGCGCGAAGTAATCGCCGTCACACTCACTGGAATAGATTAGGAGACTAATATGCCTCGCGTCAAACGTGGTGTGGTAGCACACCGTCGTCACAAAAAGATTTTAAAACAAGCCAAGGGTTACTATGGTGCCCGTTCACGCGTATTTCGTGTTGCCAAGCAAGCTGTTATTAAAGCTGGTCAATATGCCTACCGTGACCGTCGTCAGCGTAAGCGTCAGTTTCGCGCCCTGTGGATTACTCGTATTAATGCTCAGTCACGTGCTAACGGTTTAGGTTACAGCCGTTTGATAGCTGGCCTGAAGAAAGCGGAAATCGGCCTTGATCGCCGTGTTCTTGCTGATCTGGCCGTGCATGACAAAGCCGCTTTTGCCGCTATCGTAGAGAAAGCAAAAGCAGCCTTGGCGTAATGGCGAGCCGGTCGCAAGACCGTTTAACGTTACCATACAACAGGGAAAGGGCTGCTGCTCTTTCCCTGTTGTCGTTTTAGTAGCACGATAAACATTAACGGCAACATCAGTAATAAGACACAACACCTATATTAGATAGAGAATAGAGAAGCGAATAGATGGAAAATCTGGAGTCTCTGGCCAACGCAGCCCGTGAAGCTATAGCGAGCGCAACCGATGTCGCCGCCCTAGATACCGTTCGGGTCGAATACTTGGGCAAAAAGGGCAGCATTACTGGTCTGCTTAAAGGCTTGGGTAAGCTCTCTGCTGAAGAACGTCCGGCAGCCGGCGCTGAAATCAACAGAATCAAACAATCTCTACAAGCCCTAATTGGCGAGCGTAAAGAGAGCCTTGAAGGTGCAGCCGTTGCAGCAAAACTGGCTAACGAAACGATTGATATTAGCTTGCCTGGCCGCGGTGAAACCGTTGGTGGCCTGCATCCGGTGACCCGCACCATTGAACGTATTGCAGAATTTTTTGAAGCCATTGGTTTTGAAACCGTTGAAGGCCCAGAAATCGAAGATGACTACCATAACTTTGAAGCACTCAATATTCCGGCGCATCATCCGGCACGTGCGATGCACGATACTTTCTATATTGATGAAACCACGGTATTGCGCACCCATACCTCACCGGTGCAGGTGCGGGTCATGGAGGCGACCGAGCCGCCGTTAAAGGTGATCTGCCCCGGTCGTGTTTACCGTTGTGATTCCGATTTAACCCACACCCCAATGTTCCATCAGGTAGAGGGTTTATTGATTAGCGAAAACGCTAGCTTCGCTGATTTAAAAGGTATCGTAGAAGAATTTTTACGCGTCTTTTTTGAAAAAGAATTGGCGGTACGTTTCCGTCCTTCTTACTTCCCATTTACCGAGCCTTCTGCAGAAGTCGATATTCAGTGTGTGATGTGTAACGGCGAAGGTTGCCGTGTATGTAGCCACACCGGCTGGTTAGAGGTGCTGGGTTGCGGCATGGTACACCCGCGGGTATTTGAGAGCACCAAGATCGATACTGAAAAATATACCGGTTTTGCCTTTGGTATGGGCGTCGAGCGTTTGGCGATGCTGCGTTATGGCGTTAACGATTTACGTTTGTTTTTCGACAATGACTTGCGTTTCCTTGAGCAGTTTAAATAATCATTCAAAGACTATAAAAACAGAGCTTTAACAACACCAGCGTTTAGGAATAGAGAATGAAAATCAGCGAAAAGTGGCTGCGCGAATGGGTCAATCCCGACGTTTCTACTGATCAGTTAGTTGAACAAATTACCATGGCCGGTTTGGAGGTCGATGGTACTGAAGCTGTTGCCGGTGATTTTTCCGGTGTCGTTGTCGGTGAAATCCTTGCGGTAGAACAGCATCCCGATGCTGATAAATTACGTGTTTGTCAGGTCGCCGGTGGTGATAAGGTGGTGCAGGTCGTTTGTGGTGCGCCCAATGCCCGTGCCGGTATTAAAATTCCCTTTGCTACGGTTGGTGCCAAGTTGCCGTCAGCCGATGGCAAAGGGTTTAACATCAAAAAAGCCAAACTGCGCGGTGTAGAATCTTTCGGTATGTTGTGTGCCGAAAAGGAACTGGATTTATCCGATGCCGATGAAGGTTTGATGGAGTTGGCGGCGGATGCGCCGGTTGGCACCGATTTGCGTGATTATCTTGAGCTGGATGACACCATTATTGAAGTTGACCTTACTCCTAACCGTGCCGATTGTTTAAGTATTGCCGGTATCGCCCGTGATGCTGGTGTGTTGTATAAAACCGAGGTGACTAAGCCAGCGATTAATGCCGTTGCCGCACAAATCGAAGACACGTTACCCGTTGAAATTCAGGCCGGTGCCGATTGCCCCCGCTATGTTGGTCGGATTATCCGTGGTGTCGATATTAGCCAGCCCAGCCCATTGTGGATGCAGGAAAAACTGCGCCGTTCAGGTATCCGTTCTATCGATGCCGTGGTTGATGTGACCAACTACGTTTTATTGGAACTGGGCCAACCCATGCATGCCTTTGATTTAAATTTATTAGCGGGTGGTATTCAAGTTCGGCTGGCTGAACAGGGTGAGCAGCTAGTGTTGCTGGACGGACAGGAACTGAAACTAAAGGCCGATAGTTTGGTGATTGCCGATCATCAGAAGGCTGTTGCTCTGGCGGGCATTATGGGTGGCGAAGCCACTGCGGTAACGGCAGACACCCAAGATATCTTCCTTGAAGCCGCTTTCTTTACGCCAAATAAACTAGCCGGTCGGGCGCGTGATTATGGTTTACATACCGATTCTTCTCACCGCTTTGAGCGCGGTGTGGATTATCAGCTACAAGTTACTGCTATGGAGCGTGCAACCGAGTTACTGCAAAGCATTGTCGGCGGCGAAGCAGGGCCGGTGATTGAAGTGAGCTCGGCAGCCGATTTGCCGACTTCAGCCACGATCGAATTACGTGAAGCCAGAATCGAGAAGCTTTTAGGCCTTAAGATCGCAAAAACAGAAGTCACCGATATGCTAAGCCGCCTGGGTCTGGCTGTGACTGAAACCGATCAGGGCTGGCAAGTCGTTTCACCCTCATGGCGGTTTGATATTGCTATTGAAGCCGATCTGCTGGAAGAAATTGCCAGAATCTACGGTTACAACCGTCTGCCGGTAACCAGTATCCACGCTGAGTTGAAATTAAAGCCAAAGACCGAAACCAAAATTGGCCTTAAAACAATTCGTCGCCAGTTAGTTGCAAGAGGTTATCAGGAAGCCATTACCTACTGTTTTGTTGAGCCCGCAATCCAACAGCTAGTTTGCCCACAGGATGACACGGTTGCCCTGACTAACCCGATCTCTGCCGATATGGCCGTGATGCGTACCAGCTTATGGCCCGGTTTGCTCAATGCCATGCAGCACAACCTTAATCGACAGCAAACCCGTGTGCGTATTTTTGAGAGTGGTCTGCGGTTTTTGCCTCAAGCCAATGGCTTGCCAGAGCAGGATGCTATGTTAGCCGGGGCCATTACTGGGCGTCGTGAGCCTGAATCCTGGTCTGAAAACGGTGAATTAGTCGATTTTTACGACCTCAAGGGTGATCTTGAGTCCGTTATTGCCCTATCGGGTAACCATACCGCCGTGTCATTCGAGAAGGGTGAACATCCGGCTCTGCATCCGGGTCAGACAGCCGCCATTATCGCTAATGGTGAGTGTGTGGGCCATATGGGTGCCATCCATCCCGAGCTGCAGAAAAAGCTCGGTTTTGCCCAAGCCATCTATCTTTTTGAGGTCAAATTGTCGGCTATTACCACATCAGAGCTGCCAAAATTCACAGAACTATCAAAATTCCCAGAAGTTCGCCGAGACTTGGCTATTATTATAAACCGCGAAATTGAAGCCGATGCGGTGCTTAAAACCGTTCAAAAAATGGCCGGTGAACACCTTCGTAACCTCAGGTTATTTGACATCTATGAGGGTAAAGGTATTGATCTTAAAGAAAAAAGTCTGGCTCTCGGCTTGACGTATCAGCATTCTTCGCGCACTCTTAATGAAGATGAGGTCAATGCCTCTGTCGATTGCGTGGTGACAGAACTGCAAACTCGGTTCGGTGCTACGTTGAGAAACTAAACAAGTCAGCAATCTCGTTGACGATACTGGTTATGGGAAGCGATTGAATGACAGCTTTGACCAAGTCCGAAATGGCCGAAAAGCTCTTTGAAGAGCTTGGACTCAATAAACGAGAAGCCAAAGAGGTGGTAGAGCACTTCTTTGAAGAAATTAGACATTCTCTTGAAGATAATGAGCAGGTAAAGCTGTCAGGTTTTGGCAACTTTGACCTGCGCGACAAAAGCCAACGGCCTGGTCGCAATCCGAAAACCGGGGAAGAGATCCCCATTTCTGCCCGTCGGGTGGTGACATTTCGCCCTGGCCAGAAATTAAAAGCACGAGTAGAAGCCTATGTTGGAACCGAGCAATAACGACGAATTACCGGTAATTCCCGGCAAGCGTTATTTTACCATTGGTGAAGTCAGTGACCTGTGTGCGGTAAAACCACACGTATTGCGTTATTGGGAGCAGGAGTTTCCCAATCTGAAACCGGTAAAACGCCGTGGTAATCGCCGTTACTATCAGCATGAAGATGTGATTCTGATTCGCCAAATTCGCAGCCTGTTATACGATCAGGGCTATACCATTGGCGGTGCCCGTCAGCGTATGTCTGGTGAAGAGTCTGCGGCAGAGCCAGGTGATCACAAACAGATAATTCGCCAGATGATTAATGAGCTGGAAGATGTCTTATTGGTATTAAAATCTTAAGCTAACCGCGCAAGACCAAAACAACAGGCCGCTCCTCTCAGAGCGGCTTTTTTGGTTTTGGAGCGGTGAAAATTAAGCAGTGGTCAGAGCTAAAGTGTCCTTGCCGCAGAAAAAAATTAAATCGGCGTTATAGCATCCATTAAGGTTTGCTCAGTCTGCGGCCCTTTAAGGCTACGGTGTAGTTTTCCCTCGGGATTAAAAATTAATGTGGTGGGTAAAACATCGGGCCGTTGATATTGCAGAATGGTAGCAGGGTCATTGATTAAAACGGGAAAACTTATTCCCAGTTTATTAATATTTTCCTGTAGTTTTTCTGCTTGGCTGCCATCGTAATCAACACCGAATAAAACCACCTTATCACTATTTTTCTCGGCAAAATGATTGAGTTCCGGTATTTCTTCAATGCAGGGTTTACACCAAACGGCCCAGTAATTGATAAGCATCCACTGACCCAGATGATCGGAGAAATTCCCGCTATTACCTTGATGGTCCTGATAGTCACTTTGACCGCAACCAGTTAACACAATAATGGCAAAGACAATACTAAGAATGTTGGTTAATTTAGGCATGGTTTGCAGTATAGCTTAGGTGTTACCAATAAATAACTTAGGCGGGGAAATTTTTGCAGCGATGATGGCATAGATCATTATTCTTGTCTGTTGGGTGTCTCGTGTATAATGCCTTGCAGTGCAGTATACGTAGCCATTTAACTGAGGACGATATCAGCCTTATGAGTTCTGTTAGCATCTACCACAACCCCCGCTGTTCTAAATCTCGCCAGACTTTGCAATTGTTGGAAGATAACGGCATCAGCCCGAATATTGTTTTGTATCTGGAGACCCCGCCAACTGCTGATGATATTGCTGATTTATTAAAGAAATTGGGTCTATCAGCTCGTCAACTACTGCGTAAGGGTGAAGATGCTTATAAAGAAAATAATTTAAAAAACACCGCCTTGAGTGATGCAGAGCTAGTGGCTGCCATGGCCGCTCACCCGAAGTTGATCGAGCGTCCAATCGTGGTTAAGGGCAGCAAGGCGGTGCTGGGTCGTCCTCCCGAAAACGTCTTGGCATTGGTTTAAATAGTCGATGACGTCGCCCTATATTTTAGTGCTCTACTATAGCCGTCACGGTGCTGTCGCTGAAATGGCGCAGCAGGTGGTACGTGGCATTGAGCAGGTCAGTGGTATAGAAGCTCGTCTGCGGACGGTGCCAGCGGTATCGACTGATTGTGAGGCCGTGGCCGACGATATGCCTGCTGATGGCCCCCTGTATTGCAGCGCTGAAGATTTGCAGCGCTGTGCTGGTTTGGTGATGGGCAGTCCCACCCATTTTGGCAATATGGCAGCACCATTAAAATACTTTATCGACGGTACATCGAGCCTATGGTTAAGTGGAGCCATGATTGATAAACCAGCCGCTGTGTTTACCTCGTCATCCAGTTTGCATGGCGGTCAGGAATCGACATTACTCACCATGATGCTGCCATTGCTCCATCATGGTATGTTGATGGCGGGCTTGCCTTATAGCGAGCCGGCATTGATGAATACCCAATCCGGCGGCACACCCTATGGCGCCAGCCATATGGCCGGCCAACAAAGCGATAGAGCGCTGGATGAAAATGAATTGGCGCTTTGTCGCGCGCTGGGTAAAAGGGTTGCGACTATTGCCTTATCCCTGCAGTCATAAACCCGTAAGAGAATATCAATGACTAACGACTATCAACTACTAGCAAAACGCAGTCGACAATTAACGCAAGTGAGTTATTGGTTGTTGTTGCTAGTATTATTATTTAATACAGTGGTATCCCCTAGTTGTCATAGGGAGCCTAATTGGGTGATTATGGCCGTTCAGTCAGGCCTGCTGCTGGTATTCTTGCCGGGTATGGTTAAGCAGAATATCAAGTCCTATATCTGGCTAAGCCTTATCTTATTGATGATGTTTTTGGCCTCGGTATCCACGGCCTTTGCCTGTACTACGATCTTAACGGTTGCTGAAGTGTTAGTCGTTGTTGTGTTATTTACTACAGTTATGTTTTATATTCGCTGGCGCTCTCGAGAACTTAAACAAGCCGCCACAAAATAGGAGAGGTTATTAACAATGGAAGAGAACAAGGTCGGTTTTGTTGGTCGCAATTTTCGCCGCTTAATGAAGTTTATTACTGCGCTGCGGAGTCTGTTCACTAATCTGATATTTCTAGTCTTTTTGGTTATTTTGTTGCTGGCATTTTCCGGCAGTGAAATGCCATCGGTGCCGGATAAGGGCGCGCTGATAGTCAATATTCAAGGCCGTTTGGTGGATCAGAAAAATTATATCGATCCTATTGTGCGGCTTATGGGTGAAACGGATCCATCACAATACGAAACGCTATTACAGGATGTTATCGATGCCATTGACTATGGCACTGAAGATGAACGCATTACCAGCTTGGTTCTATCTTTAGATGACATGTTTTATGGCGGCATTGCAAAAATGCAGGAGCTTGTGCCCGCCTTGCAGCGCTTTCGTGATAGCGGCAAAAAAATTATCGCAGTTGGCGATAATTATCTGCAAGATCAGTATTGGTTAGCAGCTCAAGCTGATGAGATTTATATCAATCCTAATGGCGCCGTGCTACTTGGTGGTTATGGTCTATATCGCAATTACTTCCAGCAGGCGCTGGCAAAGTTAAAAATTGATTTTCATGTATTTCGTGTTGGTGAATATAAGTCGGCGATGGAGCCTTTTAACCGCAGTGATATGTCACAAGAGGCTAAGCAAGCTAACCTGGTGTGGTTAGGCGCGTTATGGAATGAATATACCAAGGCTGTTGCCGAACGCAGAAATATTCCGGCCAATGATATTAACCAATATATCAACCAGTTTGACCAGCGTTTGGCAGACTATCAAGGTAATGCCAGTTCCGCGGCGATAGCGGCAGGCTTAATTGATGGCGTTAAAACCCGCGATGAAATGAACCGTTATCTAATTGAGGTTGCCGGTGCCGTGGATCAGCAGGGTTTGTATGAGGGTATTGGTTTTGAGCATTATTTAATGGTTAAAAAGATGGAATCATACCAGCCTGATGCCGATGCCAAAGTGGGGGTGATTGTTGCCGCCGGTAATATAGCCGATGGAGAACAGCCCCCGGGCGGCATTGGCGGTGATACCTTGGCTGCATTGATTCGTGAAGCCCGCACCGATGCCACTATTAGAGCTTTGGTACTGCGTATTGATAGCAGTGGTGGAAGTGCCTTTGCCTCAGATGTTATCCGCGAAGAATTAAATTTATTACAGGCAGAAGGCAAACCGCTGGTGGTTTCTATGGGCAGTACGGCCGCATCCGGTGGTTACTGGATCGCAGCCGGTGCCGATGAGATTTGGGCACTACCTTCAACCTTGACTGGTTCCATTGGTATTTTTGGTGCTTTTCCTACCTTTGATAAAAGTCTGGCAGCTATCGGTGTGACTACTGATGGTGTTGGGACAACGGCAATGGCTGGAGCGATGAGAATTGATCGACCCTTGCAGCCGATAGCCGCCCGCTCTTTGCAAAGTCTGCTTGAGTATGGTTATGCGCAGTTTTTGAGCATTGTTGCCGAGGGTCGTGGTATGCCCAAATCAGAAGTGGAGGCATTGGCAAAAGGGCGGGTATGGTCTGGTAATGATGCTCAACGTCTGGGCTTGGTTGATCAGTTAGGCACCCTCGATCAAGCCATCGCTTCAGCCGCGAGTTTGGCTGGTTTAGATTTTTATAAAAAGCAGTTGATTGAAATCCCTCTGACACCGCAGGAACAGTTTATCAATGAGTTAACCGGTGAGATTCGGTGGCAGGGTCTTAATGTAACTGGCGGTGTTAATGCGGGTTTTTTGAAACAGGCTCAGCAGTGGTTGGCGCCATTTAAAGAGCCGCTAAGTTTTGTTGACAGTATGAATGATCCGCAAGGTCTTTATCTGCATTGCTCAAATTGTATGGCGCCCTAATATTGCGTGCGCCATAACTCAAAACCACCATCGATACTATAAACCTCGGTAAAGCCTTTTTCGGCTAAAAACTGACCGGCATTTTGGCTGCTGTTGCCGTGATAGCAATAAACAATAATCGGTGTATCGTTGGTGGTAGTGTCGATAAAACTATCGACGTTATTATTATCTAACAACACCGCTCCCTCGATATGCCCATTTTGAAAGGATTGCCTGTCTCGCACATCGACAATGCGAGTATTACGAGTATCGATCAAGGCCTTGGCTTCGGTGGTTGATATGCGTTTAAAGCCCATCATGGGGTGTATCCTATTTATGTCACGCGCCTAAGCTTAAGCTGCAACACCTTTGGCTGAGGTCTTTGAATCTTTTTTGATGTTGAGCGAATTAGAAAAATCATCCAAGGCAATATATAAGCAGGGCACCAGTATCAGTGTTATCACCGTAGCAAAAATAATTCCGAAGCCTAGAGATACTGCCATGGGTACAACCTGCTGAGCTTGAGAGTTGGTTTCCAATAGCATAGGCAGCAAGCCGAAGAAGGTAGTCAGTGAGGTAATTAATATGGCCCGAAAACGTTTAGCGCCTGAGCTAATAATGGCATCAAGCTTATCAGCGCCTTGAGCTATGGCTTTATTGACAAAATCCACCATAATCAAGCTGTCATTAACGACTACGCCAGACAAGGCGATAACCCCAAAAAAGGACATCATGTCGAAATTAATACCGATAATCATATGTCCGGTAATGGCGCCGATAATGCCGAAGGGAATAACAGCCATAATAATCAACGGCTGGGTATAGGATTTTAAGGGGATGGCCAGTAAGGCGTAGATTCCCAATAGTGAAATAGCAAAACCGATAAATAGGCCACCAAATAGCTCTGCCGATTCTTCACTCTCACCATCAAGTTTATAACTGACGCCTGGGTATTTTTCCTGCAGTGCAGGCATAAAATTCTTTCTGATATCTCTGACCACTACCGACGGTTGGGTGACATTCTTATTAATTTCGGTACTGACTTTGATAGCGCGCTCACCATTAAGTCGGGTGGTTTTACTATAGCCGGGCAAAATTTGTAGTTCAGCGACAGAACTAAAGGGAACCTCGTCTCCAGCTGGTGTGCGTATATACATATTTTCGAGGTTGGCGATATTGTCACGCTCTGATTTCGGGTAGCGCACCATCACTTTAATTTCATTGGTATCGCGTTGCAGGCGTTGGGCTTCAACGCCATAAAATGCGTGTCTGACTTGCTGACCTAAATTTGACTGCGTGATACCCAGTGCTTCGGCATTGGGTTTAACCGATAGTACAATTTCGTCTTGCACGGCACTGGCACTGTTTCTTACATCATAGGCGCCGGTATAGGTGGCTAGCTGCTGTTCCAGTTCCGAACCGGCCTGTTCCAGCTGTACCAGATCATTGCCAATTAATTTAAACGCCACCGCGGGGCCTGCCACTCTATCCATATCGCTAATGGATAACACCGTGGCGCCGGGAATATCGCCCACTAGGTCTCGCCATTGTGTTGCTATTTCATTGCTGGATAAGCGACGATTTTCTGTTCTGGTTAACTCCATCATTGAGCTTGAGAATCGGCCATCATAGCCCCAAGAAAAAATATGGTTGATCAGTCCAATATCATCACCGGTTTCAGCCATATAATTTTCATTGAGTTTATATAGCGAATCGATGATATGGTTCTGGGCTTGCTGAGTTTGCCACTCAGGTGTGCCTTCGGCCATTTCTAAATCGGTACGAAGAAAATCACTGGGCACCGAGGGCAATAATATATAGCGCACCACGCCGCCAGCCATCAGCCCGCCAACGATAATTAACAGCGCCACAAATATAGCAAAGGTGGTATAACGATTGCGAATAGCCGTCTTTAAAAATGGCATATAATGATTGTTAATAAAACGGTGAAGACGCGCGTTATTTTTTTTCGATAGCTGATTGATGGTATGCCAGATGCCGGAAGTTGCGGGTTTACTATGAGCCAAGTGTGCCGGCAAAATCCACTTGGATTCGATAAGGGAAAAAATCAAACATAAGATAACCACCCAGCCAAGAGCCTCAGGAAAGACTGAAAACGTCCCTTCGGTAAATAGTGTGGGCATAAAGGCCACGATAGTTGTCAATACGCCAAAAGTGGCGGGGGTGGCTACTCGCAGTGCGCCTTCAATAATATTGTCGACGCTGTGGCCTTGTTCTTCTGTCGCGCTATAGGCGCTCTCGCCAATGATAATAGCGTCATCAACAACAATACCGAGTATCAGAATAAAGCCAAACAGGCTGATCATATTGAGTGAGATATCGATAAATTCCAGCGGCATAAAAATAAACGTGCCTAAAAAACAAACCGGTAAGCCAGCCATAACCCAAAACGCTAGCTTAATATCGAGATAAAACGTCAGTATCAAAAAGACCAACAAGGCGCCCAGAGCCAGGTTCTTTAACATCATCGCCAGACGTTGTTCGAGGTAAATGGTGATATCGGCCCAGTAATCGATATTAAAACCTTGAGGTAGTTGCTTGCGTTTTTCCTCGACATAGCGCTTGCCTGCTCTGGAAACACTAATCACATCCTGATCACCCACAGCATAGAGCATGACGGACATGCTGAAGGTATTGTCGAACAGAGAGAATCTCTGGCTTTCTGTAAAGCCATCATTAATGGTGGCAATATCGCCCAAGGTTACGCGGGTGCCATCGGGGTTACTGATTAATACAATTTTCTCAAAATCATACTGCTGATAGGCTTGGCCTTTGGTGCGCAGCATGATTTCACCGTTTTCAGTTTTTACTGAGCCGCCGGGTAAATTCACCGAGGATTGGCGAATTGCCATGGCAACTTGTTCTAGCGTTAGCTGGTATTTGCGTAGGGTAATTTCGTCGACTTCAGCGGTAATTTCATAATTACGGTCGCCTCTAACTTCTGCGTAGGCGATATCCGGATCCTGCAGGAGTTCGTTTTTAACTTCTTCAGTAAATTCCTTTAATGCTCGTTCGTCCAGATTTCCATAAAGTTGGATGCTGAGTGCATGATCCCTCAACTTCCGTTCTTTAATCACTGCCTTTTCGGCTTGTTCGGGGAAGCTGGCGACTGCATCAATCGAAGACTTTACTTCGTCCATGACTGTCAGTACGTCATAGTCTTCATAGATGGTCAGATTGATTGAGCCGACTGATTCTCTGGCGGTAGATTCCACTTTTTTGATCGACTCAATATCTTTTAACGCTTCTTCTATTTTTAGAATAATCCCTTGCTCCACCTCTTCTGGAGCAGCGCCTGGGTAAGCCATATCAATATGAATGATATTGCTTTCCATATCAGGGCTAAGCGCGCGCTTAATGTTATAGGCTGACATCCCTCCGACTAAAAAAATAAAAATCAACAGCAAATTTGCTGCAACCGGATTACGGGCAAACCAAGCAATAATACCGGTATGTTTTACGGCGGCTTCATTCATATGGCTTGATCCTTTTTAGCCATAGTTAGATTCGAAGCTTCTTGATTTTGAGGACCGCTGGAGAGAGGGTCGATGTTGGTTGGAGCAAGATCAAGTGATGGCGTTTCACTTTGCGGTGATTCTAATAAAGTCGGTGTTTTCTTTAATTGATTAGTGGGTGTTATTTCAGCAATACGCACCTGTATACCAGGCACCGCTACACCGATAGCGCTCAGGCAAACCAACTCGCCTTCATTGAGCCCTTTGGTCACATAAATATCATCACCTTCAGTGCGCAGAACACTGACTTTACGGTTTTGTAGGCGCTGCTGGTTATCCACCACCCAGACGTAGTTACCGGCTCTCAGTAAATGGCGCGGTAGTGTAACAAGGTCGGTCATTAGACGGCCTTCTATTTTGGCGTCAACAAAGGTACCGATGCGTAATTCTTCAGGATGATTGCTGTTAATGCCATAGGGGTCATCTATTTCTGCCACCGCAAACAAAACTCTGGTTTTGTTATCGAAAACGCCTTCTGTGCGGACTATTTTGCCCTGCCATTGTCTCAGCTCGCCACCGATTTCGGCATATAGCTCAACCTTGGGGTGGGTGTTAGGTGATTGATTGGTTAACGTAGGTAATTCAAGATAGTTGAGTTTGTTCTCCGGAATTGCCATGCGTAATTGGGCAAAATCGATAGCAAAGGTTTTTGCCAAAGTACTGCCTACATTGACATACTGGCCTATATCCACTTTTTTTGAATGAACTAAACCATCATAGGGTGCGCGAATCGTGGTGCGTTCTAATTGGTCGCGGGCGCTATCAAGATCGGCAAGAGCTGAATCCAGTTTTGCCTGGGCATCGGCCAATTGAGGTTTGCGCAAAGCAAGGTCGTTAGCTGCCTGGCTGCGCTTTACTGAGCTCTTATATTTAACCCAGTCCTGATAGGCGACTTCAGCGCGTCCTTTTTCTGTGGCCAGGTTACTTTTGGCGCTGGCCACGGCGGCCTCGGCACGTTTTAAATTAGCCAGATAGTTTCTTTGATCAATACCTAGGATAACATCGCCCTGATGAAAAAAGCCGCCAGCTTCAAATTCATTGGAGACAGAGGTTATACGGCCAGCCACTTCAGCGATCAATGTAGTTTCAGTATGGGGGGTGATCATGCCTTGGGCACGAACCGAGACTCGAATATCTTCTTTGACTACTTTGGCCGTATTAACCAGCAGGGTGCGAGGCTTGATGGTAATTTGCTCGGGAGTAGGGCGGTTTAAAAAAAGTCCTATAGCAATCAAGATAGCTATCGCAATAATGGCTACTGGTCTGATGATCCTCATGTAATTCGATGGCAATTTAATAATCCTTTGTTGAATAACTCAAAATATGATGATTGGCAGTGATAACAGATGAGAGGGTGGAGGCACTCTCTCTAAAAGGGCAAATTATATAACATGCAAGGCTATTTCGAATATTTATATTTGGTAAATTGTAACGAATATCAGGAAAATACCTAGTTGCCGCCCAGTGCTGCTAGGACCATAGTGTCTATTATCAGTTCCCAAACAGGTATTATTAGATCGTATTGTCCAAATGCACCTGTTGCGACCATGCTTGTCTATGCTGTGGTTTTATTCCAATACTAAATTGACCCTTGATAGATAACCTTGATGTTTATTTGCGATATATTGCGCTGATTGCCAGATTGTATTGTTGGGAGCGGGCTATAGGGTTATCTAAAATAGTCCATCAGCACTCCATGGTAAAAAAGGCCGTCTATCTCGCGATAGACGGCCTGATTCTAGCCTCTAGCTAAAAAGCTTACTTCTTTTTAGCTTTTTTGGTTTTCTTGGCTGGGGCTTTTTTGGCCTTAGCCTTCTTAGGTGCTGCTTTTTTAGCGGCCTTCTTGGCTGGCTTTTTAGCTACTTTTTTGGCAGCTTTTTTAGGCGCGGCCTTCTTGGTAGCCTTCTTGGCCGCCGCTTTTTGTTTGGCGGCAGCTTTCTTGGCTTTTGCTTTTTCTTTAGCCGCCGCTTTTTTAGCTGCCGCTTTGGCTTTAGCAGCCGCTTTTTTGGCAGCGACTTTAGCTTTGGTAGCATCTTTCTTCGCTTTAGCAGTAGCTATTTTAGCTTGTGCTTTTTGCGCGGCAGCTTCTACCTTGGCAATGGCAGCAGCATTCTTGGCCACAGATTTAGCATCAGCTAGCGCCGCCTTGGCCGTTTTGGCAGTGGCTTTGGCGTCAGCATTAGCCGCTTTAGCAGCAGCTACAGCTTTACTGGCTTTGGCAGCTTGTTGCTTGCCAGCTGGGGTTTTCTTTGCTTTAGCGCTAGCCAGTTTTTTGGTGGCTGAAGCAAGTGTTGCTTTGGTTTTGGCGGCGGCCTTGTTTGCTTTGGCGGCGTTCTTTGTTGCGTCAGCAACTTGCTTGGCAACAGCTTTAGCTAGTTTGGCTTGAAGCTGTGCAATTTCTTTTTCAAGTTGTGCAACAGGGTTTGCTACTTTCTTTGTGACTGCCATTGTTTGGACCCTTTAAGAAATGATAAAAAAGTTTATATAAACATGATTGAAAAAATCGGAAGAATTATAGCTTTTTTTCAAAGGCTGGCTACTAAAATGGTGAAAAAAGTATTAAACAACGGTTTTTTTTCAATAAATTTTATCATGTAGCGCTAAAACCACTTTTTGAAACAGATTTTACTTTTGTTTTGTTGTTACAGGTGATGAAAAAAGACGAAAAAATTAAGTCCCAATTTAGCGATGGAGGCAATAGTTGATTTCTTTCCAGCATTTTTAACAGAGCTTTACTGTACTGCTTGTTACACTTTGGATTATAGGCTTAATAATGATTTTTAATAAGAAGGCACCATAATAGATCAGCAGAACAAAACAGAGATAGAGGTAGCTGTTTTTCATCGCTTATTAGCGCATTTGGGTGCTAATAAGGATGTACAAAAATTGATTTAATGATTTTGGCGAATTTCTGCCGTAATTGTTTATCTAAGTGGTCAATGGCAGCAGCCAAAGAACGGGGGGAGTCAGTTGATTGTAACCAGACTCAGCAAATCATCTATGGTATGCGCTACGATGAATGGAAAGATAAGTATCAACTGGAAGCTACCCCTGAGCAATTGGCAAAATTCGACGGCAGTCAGTCATCCTGATTGACTATATACAAGGCAGTTGGGGCCTATCATTCGATAGGCTGGTTAGGCCGACTTGGCTACAGTAGCGGTCCATGAGGCAAATATTGGTTATCACTATTGGTTTTAATCCAAAGCACCAGATCACGATTGATACCGATACCACGTTGTTTCAGCACCTTGCCCAGCCAAATAACCGGCGATTTTCCCTGCGCTTCCCAGCCAGGTAGTCTTTCAGCGATGGTAAAAAAACGCATTAAGTGTTGCAGCTGATGATCACTTAGCACCTGACTTGCTTCAAACCACTGTTCTTTGTCCAGCGTCATTAAACCAGCCTGCTGTTGTTGTTCATCTTGAGAGATAAGACTGGCCAATTCGTCCAATTGCCCGCTTTCACTCAATTCGATAAAACGTAGTAGATCATCAGTGTTGATGGTTTTTTCTGATGGAGTTTGTTGCAGTTTTGGGTCCCAGCTGCCGGTGGACATATAGATTCCTGATGGGTAATTTTTGATGGTTATGATTGTAGCATTTTGAGCGACTATTTTGTCACCGGTTGGCGATGTGTGGTATCGACATTTTATATTATCGATTGTTAGGTGGAGCTTGAAATATCCAGCTTTAGGTGATGACGTTTATGGGGCGCCAGTTTGATAAAATCTTGTTCAGCATTGGCTGTTTCAATGCATAGCATCCGCAGATAATCATCGTCGGCAAAATGGGATAAACGCTTTGATTTTTCAATCCATGGGTTCCAGACCACGGCGCTATGACTACCCTGACTCTGCAGTGTAATCCGCCGTTTGGCATCCTTAATGGTAATGGCGTGTTCGGTGCCGCGATAGATACGGTCAACTTCCTGATCAATGACCAAGCTGCCATGTTGCTGTTGTGGCTGCCAATTCTCCAGGCAATCGATATAGGTGAGTCCATCAAGGCCGCCTACGATCGTATCGTCAATCGCATTAATGCCGAAATAGCTATGTAGAGCGCTGGAAAAGCTCACTGTGTTAGCACTCAGATTGGTAACAGCAAAGTCCAGACTCAGTGTATCGCTAACGGTAATCAGCATATTTAGCTCGCAGGCATAGGGCCATAGTGGCTCCTGATTGTCTGCAAGTTTTAATTGTAGATGTAGGGTGGTGCTATGTGGGTCAGGCGTTTCAATGCTGAGTAAGTCCCAGACTCGATTGCGAACAAAACCATGTGCAGGCATAGGGTTATGAGCAGGAATTTGCTGCTGAACTTGTTCAGCATTGCGACGAATATCACCAAACCAAGGCCAGCAGATAGGGATGCCGCCTCTAAGTGGCTCCCCTTTACGATATTCGCATTGATTACTGCACCAGATAATCGCCGGCTGCCCCACCGCTTGATAATGACTCAGCTGAGCGCCTTGTAAAAACACTGTGGCAGTAGCAGCCTTATTAGTAATGCGTACCGCTAGCAATTCTTTATGCAGTTCAATGACCACGCCAGCTAATTGGCCAAACTGGCTATAAAGTTGCTGCATTTGCTGGCCGATATCTGAACTCATGCTGTTTCCTATCGCGATAGTGACAAGCGGCTAAGCTTATAGGGAATATTGGGTAGATAAAACCTTTGCTGTTGGTTTTCTTATCCCTTATTATCCGCGCCCATTGCAGCTTTGCTCGCCATAGCTGCCAAGTTATTAATTGATCTGCGAGAACTGTTGGTGTCCAAATCCGTTTTTGTTCCCGGCCAGCGCTGGATAAGTAATACTGAATCTGAGTTAGGCCTTGGCATTGTCGTTGAAATAGCCAACCGGCGAGTAGAAATTAGTTTTCCAGCCTCAAGCGAGCGCCGTACCTATGCAGTCGATAATGCGCCCATCAGTCGAGTGCAATATGAGGTGGGCCAGCAAGTGCAAAACGAAGCTGGCCAGCTTATCACTATTGATGATGTGTTAGAGAATCAAGGCTGTTTGATTTATAACGGCGTAGATGAGCAGGGTGAGGCGGTTATTTTGCCAGAACTTGATCTCAACAGTTTTATTCAATTCAGCAAACCGCAGGATCGTTTATTTGCCGGTCAGATTGATAAAAACCGTGCCTTTCAATTGCGTTGCGAAACTCTCGATCATATTCGCCATGTGCAGCAATCGCCGGTTAGAGGTTTATTAGGTCCAAGAGTCCAATTACTACCCCACCAGCTTTATATCGCTAGCGAAGCCGCCAATCGTCATGCCCCGCGTGTGTTATTAGCCGATGAAGTCGGTTTGGGTAAAACTATAGAAGCGGGTTTGATTTTGCATCAACAATTAATCAGCGGCCGCGCCAAACGTGTTTTGATTGTGGTGCCAGACAGTTTGTTGCACCAGTGGCTAGTGGAAATGCTACGCCGGTTTAATTTATTTTTTACCATTTTGGATCAAGCCCGTTGTGAAGGTTTAGAAGAGTTGGGTGATGCCGAAAACGACCCCCTATTCGATCAGCAACCAGTAGAAAAAGACCATAGCTACAACCCCTTTGAAAGTGCGCAACTGGTGTTGTGCACTTTATCGTTTTTAACTGACAACCCAAACCGTCATGCTCAGGCTACAGCCGCTGATTGGGACTTGCTGATTGTTGATGAGGCGCATCATTTACAGTGGAGCGAAGCGCAGGCCAGCCCGGCTTACCGTTGTATAGAAAGCTTGGCGCATCAAGCTAGAGGATTATTATTATTAACGGCAACGCCTGAGCAATTAGGTGTGGCAAGTCACTTTGCCCGTTTACGGCTATTGGATCCAGACCGCTACTACGATTTAGCGAGCTTTATTGCAGATGAAAACAAACACCAAGCAGTTAACGCAATAGTTCAGCATTTATTGGCTGACGATGTCTTTGAGCAGTTGCAAAACAATACCCAGCTATTAAATCAGCTTAATGACTACCTGGGGGATGCCTCGCTAGAGCCATTACAGCAGGCTTTAGCGGCTGGGCCTGCAGCAGCATTTGATAACGCACTGAGTACGATTATTAGCGACTTGTTAGACCGTCATGGCACTGGTCGGGTGTTATTTCGTAATACTCGCTCATCCGTTGCCGGCTTTCCTGAGCGACAGCTACAGCAATACCCTTTAAAACCGGCTGAGCGGTTTTCTGCTGCGACCCAAGATGCTGCGACGGAAGCATTATTAGCGCCGGAATTGTTATTAGGTAACAGTTGGATAGTTGAAGACCCGCGCGTTGAGTGGTTGGTTGATTGGTTAAAAGCTCGCCGCAAAGAAAAAGTGTTAGTGATCTGCGCCCGAGCCAAAACGGCACTGGAGCTGGAAGAACATATTCGTCTACGCGGTGGTGTACAGTCGGCAGTGTTTCACGAAGGTTTATCGCTGGTAGCCAGAGATAGGGCCGCGGCCTATTTTGCTGACGATGAAGAGGGGGCGCAGGTATTAATTTGTTCCGAAATTGGTAGTGAGGGGCGAAATTTTCAGTTCTCGCATCATTTAGTGTTATTTGACCTGCCCTTAAACCCAGATTTACTAGAGCAACGTATCGGTCGTTTAGATCGTATCGGTCAGCGTCATACAGTCAATATTCATGTGCCGTTTTACCAAGATAGCGCGCAGCAGGTGTTATTGCGCTGGTATCACGAAGGGATCAATGCCTTTGAGCGCACCTGTCCTGCAGGGCTTGCCTTATACCAGCAATTTGAGCCGACACTGATTCAGTGTTTAAGTGATAGCGAAAACAGCGCAGCATTAGCGCAGTTAATTACCGAGACGAAAACGACGACCGCAGACACTTTACAAGCCTTGCAACAAGGCAGAGACAGATTGTTAGAACTAAATTCCTGCCATCATAAAAAGGCAGATGTTATTGTCGAGACCATGATCGAAGAGGAACGTCGACAGCAATTGTCTGCCTATATGGAAAAAGTATTTGATCAGTATGGTGTAGAGCAGGAACATCATAGTGCTGCCAGTGTTATCCTGCGGTCCGGCGATCATATGTTGGATCATAGCTTTCCGGGTTTAACAGATGACGCGGTGACTGCAACCTATTCTCGTGAAGTGGCATTATCCCGTGAAGATATGCAGTTTCTTAGCTGGGAGCATCCGATGGTAACCGGTGCGATGGATATGGTGCTGAGCGGCGAGCTGGGTAATACTGCTTTTTGTACCCTTAAATTACCGCCCTTAAAGGCCGGTACACTATTGCTGGAAGCTATCTTTATTGTGCATTGTGCCGCGCCTGGTGAGTTGCAGTTGCAGCGTTATTTACCCTTAAGCACTTTGCGTATTGTGGTTGATAGTAATAACACCGACTTAAGCAGCGTATTGATGCCGGCTATGTTGGATAAGCTTGGACAAAAAGTTCCCAGACGTAGCGCGCAGGATTTGGTCCGCCATGCTCGCCCACAAATTAGTGCCATGATTGCTCGCGCCGAACAATTAGCTGAGCCGAAAAAAGATCAGCTAATAGCCGAAGCTGCCGGAAAAATGCAAACCGAACAACTGGCAGAGTTACAGCGTCTAAAAGCTCTGGCAGCTGTTAACCCGAATATTCGTCCGCAAGAGGTGGCTCATCTGCAGGACACCGCAGTGAGTTCGCAACGTTATCTTCAGCATGCACAGTTAAAGCTGGATGCTATCAGAGTGGCATTGGTAACGGATTAAGTCGCTATTGCGAAAATAACCCTATTGATTAAATTACTGATTAAAAATGGTTTTTAACTCAGTAATCTGATCATTGGCTTGTTCAATAATCGCCGTGGTTTGCTCGGTGGATAGCTGCAGTTTATTGAGTTTTTCAACCGCGGGAATGGTCTTTATTGCTGGCAGTGAAGAATTGGTAGTGTCTTTTCCCTCTAGTGCATAAAGCTTGGCAATCTGCACCAAATCACAGTAATCAAAGTCCGAGCCGTCATTGGCAATACTGCCATTGCCGCGCATCCAGTCACTGGATTCTCTGGCGACAGTAATTAAATCTTCGGTAAAGTTCCAGCGACTTAAAACAATCTCTCCCAGTTTTCCGCGCAGCTTGCCGATAACCATATTAAATTGATGGATATCAGTGGCTAAATCATCAAAACGTTCGGCATAGGTCAGTGCAATCATTTCACCAATATTATGAATTAAACCGGCTAGCAGCGCTTCTGCTTCGTTAAAGTGCGGTAATTCCCTGGCTAACACACAACTATAGGCGGCCACTTCAATACTCTGCTCCCATAACAGGCGCATATGATCTTTAAATAAATGTGACTTGGTTTCAAATAATGCCAGTACCGCAAAGCTGGTCACCAATTGTTTGGTGGTAATCAGTCCGAGGCGGGAAATGGCGCTTTGGGTATCGTCGCAGTGGTTAACGCCGCGGTAAATAACACTGTTGGCTACTTTTACTAGCTTGGCTGCAATAGCCGGATCGGTGTTTACCAGCTTGGCTAGGTCTTTGATATTGGAATTCGGGTTATCAATCAATTCACGAATGCGAAAAGCGACTTCGGGCAAGCTGGGTAATACAAAGCGGCCGGTATTTAGATCCTGTTCAAACTCGACAATGAGCGAATGGCCTTCTTCTCCGGCCTTTAGTTGCATTCCTTTAACTAACGCGTTGTTGTTTTTACGGGTGTTGATTTGTAGTTCGTCTAACACCGAGGTGTCAACTACAAGGTAACTAATGGGCCCTTTTGCTTTGGCAGTATACATACGCGGGCGCAGTCGGGAGATCGGGAAGCGGGCATTAATACAATCGGTGCTGATCAAACTTTCGCGTCCATCCGGAGCGATAAGGCTAACAATACCGCTGATTAGATAATACTCATTGGTATCAAAGTCACCATATTCAAACAGACAGAGACCTGCCTCTGCGGTTTTAACGCTGATATCTTTGGCCAGCATGGTTAACAGGTCTTTATCCAAGCCCTTAAAAGGTGTGTATTTGGGTAGTAAATCCAGTAGCGCCGATAGCTCGATTTGGGTCATGATATTTTTGTTATTCTGCTAAGACCTATGATCAGGCCTGTGATCAAGTATATAAAAAACTAAGTTTAGACGTTAGAACGGCTTTTGTCGTTTTACTGCCCTGTCAGCACTGTTATTGATGAGTCTAAGACTAAGTAGATCGGCTTAGAATAGCGGTTTACCGCGTAAAGCCTTGGTTTTGCCGCGCTGGGTTTTTTTATCCATGCGCCGTTGTTGCGAGCCTTTTGTAGCCTTGGTGGGTCGGCGGTTTTTGGTCAGTTTAGTCGCTTGTTTGATCAACTCTTTCAGCCGTTGCAGCGCGTCTTGCCGATTTTTCTCTTGGGTGCGATGGGTTTGGGCTTTAATCACAATCACCCCGTCTTTACTGATGCGTTGGTCGCTAAGTTGCAACAGGCGCTGTTTATAAAAATCCGGCAGTGATGAGGCGTTGATATCAAAGCGCAAATGAATCGCCGAAGACACTTTGTTAACATTTTGGCCGCCGGCACCCTGTGCTCGAATAGCTGTAATTTCCAATTCATGATCAGGTATAGCGACATGGTTAGAAAGAATCAGCATGCTGGGATAGGACTCAACGCTGGTATTCGAGAATTTTAAGATTATTGGTCATGCCGCCAGAACCATGAATATCACCACAGGTAATAATCACCCGATCTCCCTGTTGCAGCGAGGCCGATAGGGCGACGGTATTCAGTGCGGCAGGATAGAGTTCATTACCAATGTTATGACTAAAATCCATAAAAATAGGCACCACCCCTCGATATAATGCCATGCGTCGACAGGTTTGCTGATGGCGGGAGATACCATAAATAGGCAAGCTCGAACTTAACCGCGACATAACCAATGCCGTAGCGCCGGATTCAGTTAAACAGATACTGGCTCTAACGTTTTCAAGATGGTTGGCGGCATAAATAGCGGCCAGTGCAATCGATTCATCGATGGTGCCAATGGTTGTATCAATTCGATAATCGGAAGTGTGGGTATCGGGATGTTGCTCTGCACCCAGACAGGTATCGGCCATCGCAGCGACAACTTTTTCAGGGTATTTCCCCGTTGCGGTTTCAGCCGATAGCATCACTGCATCGGTACCATCCAATACCGCATTGGCTACATCAAACACTTCGGCCCGGGTTGGTACCGGTGAATAAATCATCGATTCCATCATCTGCGTGGCAGTAATCACTGGCTTATTAGCGCGTCGGGCATAGCGAATAATTTTCTTTTGTACGCCGATTAATTGCGCATCACCAATTTCTACACCCAAATCACCACGGGCAACCATCACGCCGTCGGACGCTGCAATAAGCCCATTAAGAGTGTCATCATTGGCAACGGCTTCGGCCCGTTCAATTTTTGAAATAATACTGATGCTGGTATTTAGCGCTTGCAGTTTTTCTTTAACCGGCAGTAAATCATCGGCGCAGCTCGGGAAGGAAACCGCTAAAAAGTCCAATTTTAGCTCGGCAGCTAGTTCAATATCCGCCAAGTCTTTTTCTGTAATTGTGGTAGCGGACAAGCCACCACCTAATCGGTTAAGGCCTTTGCGTGATTTTAATTCGCCTCCCACCTTTACCTGACAATGAACATCGTCAGCTTCAATGCTGGATACGGTTAACTGAATAAGCCCATCGTCTAATAACAAGGTATCACCGGCAGCGACAGAGGAGGGCAGAGCCTTGTAGCCCACAGAAATACAGCTATCGGTTTTGGCTTTGTCGGCGTTAACGGTGAGGGTAATTGGGTCGCCATCGTGAAGTGTTAAAACGTCTTTGTGCAAATCACCTATACGAATTTTAGGGCCCTGCAAATCACCGAGAATAGCGGCATAGATTTTTTTCTCGGCACAGACATCTCTAATAATTTGTGCCTGTTGCCGGTGACCTTCCGCCGAGCCATGAGAAAAATTAAGGCGGAATACATTCACCCCTCGATCTAACAGGCGAGCAATCATCTCGGGGCTGCCAGAGGCGGGGCCGATGGTGGCAACAATTTTGGTTCTTCTAACCATTATGGGTCCTTATCAATGTAGAGCTTCTATTATGGTTCAAGTTGCTGATAATTCTACTAATTTACCCGAGCTTTTTGATGATTATATGACATTGGTGGTTTTTTAATCACAGAAAACGGCCAAAGCCGTTTTGTAGTGTTTATCAAGCCACTTTCACAGTAAACTAATCAACCGAACAGTATATTTGGGGCTGAGCGAGCCGAGATCGTTGTGGGCATTCTTATTTGTGCATTCTGGGCAAAATAGATCGGGAAGCAAGCATAACCATTGCTTGCCAAAGAGGCTAGACCTCCCTTGATAAAAATAGGTATTGATTAATAATCGTTATAGTTTTTTGGCTGCCAACCAGCCGATACGTTGGTGCCAGTATTAGATAAGCATTAGATAAGTGACTCAAGAGGTAGCGTAATGGCCGGTTCACTGCAGGATCAATTATTAAAAGCCGGCTTGGCGGATAAGAACAAAGCCAAGCAAATCAAAAAAGAAAAAACCAAACAAGTTCAACAGCAACGCAAGTCAAAGCAAGGCGTTGTGGATGAAAACAAGCAGCAACTGCAACAAATTCGTCAGCAAAAACAACAGCGTGATCGCCAGTTAAATGAACAGCGTAAGGCAGAAGCCGATAAAAAAGCCATTGCCGCACAGGTTAAGCAGTTAATCGAAGTTAATTGCCTATCTCGTCAGGGTGCTGAGCTTGATTACAACTTTACCGATAATAAAAAAATAAAAAAAATATTAGTTGATAGCACGATGCTAGAGCAGTTGAGTCGCGGTCAATTAGCGATTGTCAGTTTGAATGATAAATATGAAGTCGTGCCAGCGGCAGTGGCGGAAAAAATACAACAGCGCTTGCCCGAGAGGGTGATTGTTGCCAATACAGTTGCCAGTGATGAAATTGATAAGGATGATCCTTACGCCGATTATCAAATCCCCGATGATTTAATGTGGTAGGTCGATGTTTCAGTGCTAGCTGCGGATTTAACTAGGATTCTGTAGAGGAATTTTTGGTGTTTTTTAGCTGCTGTTTTAGCGACTTGGGGATTTTTTTAATCGTTAGGCTATCGTTGGCTTCATCATAGACAATATTCTGGCCAAATATATCGGCAGAAAAACTAATACTCATATTTTTGTCGCGACCAAAATAGCGTACATAGCGCTTTAAACTGCCGCGGTCGGTATAGATTTCTGTCTTGGGCGATTGCTGTTTAGCAGAGACAAAATCAGCGAATTCGTTGGGGTGTTGCTGGTTTAGTTGGGTGGAAATATCTTCAAAGACCACCGCCGCTCCTTGCTTATCCTGTGCTACACAATAATCGATAATTTTTGCTTTATAGTCAGTAGTTTTTTCTTCGGGCAGTGAGTCGGTATAGTCATCGACAATGCTTAGAAATTCGCCGGTTTCTTCAGCCAGATCAGGGCCCGTAGAAAAACCGATAAAAGCATTAAAGGCATCGCTGAGATTTTTATTGCCACGGCTAGTAATGATTGAAAGATATTTTGTTGAATCTTGCGCTAACCATTCTTCAAACAATAGGCGCGCAGCATAGAGCATTTTATGGCTATCGATATAGAGTGAGGGTGCAATATCCAGCGTGTTATCGATATGGCTAGCTTCTATATGGTTAAACCAGAAAATATATAACTGCTGTTGATCCATCACCGTTTCCACGGCAATCATCATATAGGCAGAAAAAGCCTCGTCGTTGTCGCCCATTTTTTGTTGTAAATGTTCTAGCAGGCGCTGGCTGATTTTGGCAAAGGGGGATTTGCCTTGTTGCTGTTCTTGTAGCCAGCCAGGTACGGGATTGTCTGATAGTTCGCTATCAAAATAACCATACTGCTTTTGGCTGCTGCGCTGGTAGCTTTGCTTTAATTGTTCAAATAGCGAATAGGCCGGGCCGGCGCTGTTATTTTCTGTATCGCGCACAGTGGTAGTCAGCTCAGCACCGGGCACGGGTCGTTCTATCTGGTGAATAATGCAGTGCTTTAGGGTCATATTAGGGTCTAGTTAAGGTCTAGTTAAGGTCTAGTTAGGCTCTAGTGGGCGCTAAAGATTTGAATGGAATAACCGCTGGTAAGCGCTTCTTTAAGCGCCGGATCGGCATCAATCAGTTTTTGATCGACAAGGAATTTGTCTTCAATTAATTTTCTTTTTTCAACTGAGGGGTGATCAAAGCCCTGTTGTTTTAAATAGGCATGGCAGAGGTGCTCGGCGCCAAACAGGTCTTTGAAATTGATATAGATAATAAAAGGAACTTCAGCGCCTTTATCAAAGCCCTCAAGGGCTTTAGGGGTGCGCGCGTTTACTGAAAATACGTACATAGTAGGGTCTGATTTAGCCAGTATAAAAAAGCCGGCATCATACCATAGCTTGGTCGGAGGCGTTTATTTTATGCCGCGTATTGCCACTCTGGTTCAGATACCGCAGCTAGCGCAGTGGTAAGAATAAAATACTCTGCGGGGTAGCAACGGCCGTTGGTATCGATAGAAGCAGCATGGACGATGGCTTGAATATCACCCTTGCTATCATAAATAGCGGTTTCATAGCCCTTACCCTTAACAGTATTGGTGGTGATATCGGCTAAGTGCTGGCGAAATTGACGGTAGTTGACCTGAGTAAATATACGGTTGCGGGCTGACTTTTTCATGGCTTCTCTCTTCATTAGTTCTCTTTTCATGGCTTCTCTCTGCTGTTAAATCTTATGTAATGGCTAGCACTGTACTGATGGCGATATC
>NZ_CAXAHB010000014.1:0-30396 GCF_963968385.1 uncultured Oceanicoccus sp. | reverse complement strand
AGCCTCTAAGCCTCTAAGCCTCTAAGCGAGACACTAGCCTAACGACTTCTCACCCGAAGCGACTGACTGAAAAATCAAGGTATTAATGGTCATCGGCCCTACTCCACCAGGTACTGGCGTATATGCCGCGCAGCGCTCAATCACACCGCTTAACTCAATATCACCAACACCACCGGGGTGATAACCTGCATCAACCACCACAGCACCATCTTTAATCCATTCACTCTTAATAAATTCGGGTCGACCCACCGCACCCACCACAATATCGGCCTGTTTAATCAGCTCTGGCAGGTTTTGCGTGCGTGAGTGACAAGTAGTGACCGTGGCATTGGCTTGCAGCAACATAGCCGACATTGGTTTGCCCAGAATTGGGCTGCGACCGACAACAACGGCATGCTTACCTTCAATCTCAATATTATAGTGCTCAAGAATACGCATAATACCTTTAGGGGTAGCGCAGCCATAAGCCTCTTCACCCATCGCCATACGGCCGTAACCTAAACACGTTACACCATCAACATCTTTTTCCAACGCAATGGCGTCAAAACAGACGCGTTCATCAACTTGTTTAGGCACCGGATGCTGAAGCAAAATACCATGTACATCAGGGTTGTTATTTAACTCATCAATTTTGGCCAACAATTGTTCGGTGGTTGTCTCTTCAGCCAATTCTACCGCCATTGATTCCATACCAATACGACGACAGGCATTACCCTTCATCTTTACATAGGTGGCTGAGGCTGGATCAGCTCCCACTAAAATCGTGGCTAGAATAGGCGTTTTACCATTGGATTTTTGCTTTAGGCCAGCCACTCGTTCGCTCAGTTGCTGCTCCCATTGTGCGGCCAACGCTTTGCCATCAAGTACCAGTGCAGACATACTTGCTATACTCCTGATTTCAGTAGAAAAAGATAGCGCATTCTCTCATGTCCACGGCCTCAGGCAAATAGTTAGATGAAGGCAAATAATGTTGCTTTCAGTGCATTATTTAGCGTTGACGACAGCCTACAGCATGAGTATTATGCGCACCTCGTTTGAAGCAGTGATATCACTGCCAGCAAGCATTCGGGGTATAGCGCAGTCTGGTAGCGCGCCTGCTTTGGGAGCAGGATGTCGGGAGTTCGAATCTCTCTACCCCGACCAATTTTCAATATTAAACACAGACTGGCTACCACTGTGGTTTAATGTGATAAAAGTTTGTGGTGGGCGTAGCTCAGTTGGTAGAGCGCCGGATTGTGATTCCGGTGGTCGTGGGTTCAATCCCCATCGTTCACCCCATTTTTTAAAGGCTTACAGCCAACACTGTAAGCCTTTTCTGTTTTAGTTTTAACGTTCAAGTCTTGCGCCCGTAGCTCAGCTGGATAGAGCATCCGCCTTCTAAGCGGATGGTCACAGGTTCGAATCCTGTCGGGCGCGCCACTTCCTTTTTCAAACTCATGATCAACAAACGATAAAACTATCGACTGTTACAGGCAGCAGAATTTATCCATCTTCACTTTCAGGGATAAACAACTTCGAATATCATAGCTAATGTCAATAAAGGTTCAAGGCAATAATCAGACTCAGTTGACAAACAGCCTGGCAAAACTTGAATATAATTCGGGTCTATGGCCAAATATAAAACCTATTCTATGACGGAATGCCGCAGGCTGCGGCATTCCGTCACCATCGTTTCAAGGAAGTCATTATGTCTGAAGACTCTGTAGTTATTGTTAGCGGTGCCCGTACACCGATGGGTGGTTTAAACGGCAGTCTAAGCACCGCCACTGCGGTCGAATTAGGCGCTGCTGCCATTAGCGCCACGGTTGATCGATCCGGTGTTGCAGCGCAAGATATTGAGCAAGTTGTGATGGGCTGTGTATTGCAAGCCGGTGCCAAGCAAGGGCCCGCAAGACAAGCCGCAATCCATGCCGGTATCCCAAAAGCCACCGGCGCTGTTACTGTCAATAAACTCTGTGGCTCAGGTATGCAAGCTGTCGTTTATGCCCACGATATGATTAAAGCTGGCACTGCCTCGATTGCGCTGGCAGGTGGCATGGAGAGTATGAGTAATGCCCCTCATCTTTTACCGGCTTCACGTAGTGGGATCGGTACTGGCGACAAAACTCTATACGACCATATGTTTCTGGATGGCTTATCAGATGCCTATACTGGCAAAGCGATGGGTACCTTTGCCCAAAGCTTGGCAGACGATAACCAGATTAGTCGTGAAGCGATGGATGCTTTTGCCATTGAATCAACCATCCGAGCACAGAAAGCGATTGCCGATGGTTCATTAAAAGCTGAAATGGTACCCGTGACGATGACAACGCGTAAAAGCGAATCCGTGATTGAAAGTGACGAGCAACCCGGCAAAGCTCGTCTAGATAAAATCCCTGCACTACGCCCTGCCTTTACCAAAGATGGCACCATCACGCCGGCCAACTCAAGCTCCATTTCAGATGGTGCATCAGCACTTATGCTGATGACAGAATCAGCAGCCAATGCACGCGGCTTAAAACCTCTAGCCCGCATTATTGCTCACTCCAGCCATTCACAAGAGCCATCATTATTTACTACAGCGCCCATCGGCTCGATTGAAAAGGTACTAGTAAAAGCTGGCTGGGCTAAAGACGATGTCGACCTATGGGAAATTAACGAAGCCTTTGCCATGGTTACCATGTTAGCTATTGATAAGCTGGGACTTGATCATGCTAAGGTCAATATTCATGGCGGCGCTTGTGCTCAGGGGCATCCGATTGGCTCAACCGGTTCACGTATCATCGTGACACTGATGCATGCACTACAGCATTATGGCAAGAAAAAAGGCATCGCTTCTTTATGTATTGGTGGCGGTGAGGCTTTATCGGTAGCCATTGAAGCGATGTAACACGAGCAACATCTAGCCGACCGTTAAAAATTGTTTGACTAAGTTGTTAAAGGTCACTGGTTTTTCAATATGTAGCCAATGGCCGACATTCTGAATAATTTTAAATTGCGATTGCGGGAATAGTGTTTCGATCATGTCACGATGCCCAGCTTGGATGTACGAAGACAGCTCTCCTTTGATAAACAAGGTTGAGCCTGTAAAAGCTTGCTCAGAGACTAGGCCTGTACGCAAATCGTTATAATTTTTCTCTATGCTATCAATGTTTAAAAGCCAGCTAAATTTACCCGCCTTGTCGCGGGCAAGGCTCTTTAATATAAACAGCCTGACGTCCCGCTCTTGAATATACGGCCGCAATATCTCTTCGGCGTCGCGGCGGGACATCAAACCATCAAGGTCTAACGCATTAAAAGCGCTAAATACCTCATCATGGTTACCACCATAAGCAACGGGGGCTATATCTGCTACAACTAAACGCATCACTCTTTCAGCTGACATCAATGCCAGCTGCATAGCTACTTTACCGCCTAGAGAATGGCCTAACAAATGCGCTTTGGGGATTTGATGGCTATCCATAAAGACCAACACATCGGTAGCCATTTCCTCAAAGCGCATCGAGTCAGCGCTAAAGGAATGACCATGATTACGCAAATCTAGGCAATAAACGGTAAAATACTCGGATAGATATTTGGCGATTCCGATTAAATTATCACCCATGCCAAATAGACCATGCAGCAATATTAATGGCTCTCCCCTACCAATAACCGTATGATGCAAAACAGGGTTAACCATAGCTTTTTCTCAGCAAAACAAGTGACTTCTCATTTATTAGCGTGGTTGCTAAAATCCCGCAATCACTATTTAACAGGACAATACCCGTGCGCATTATACTGCTTTTTATCCTGACTCTCATTATTGCTGCTTGCAGCAGTTCCACTGGTTACAACCCAACTGTATTTGACTATCACTATGACCAGCAACGCATTGCGGCTCAACCAATAAAAAAAGTTATTTTGGCGCCCATTAGCATGGGCGTTCCTGTGCCTTCTTATTTGCAAAAGCGTGAACGCAAAGTCAAGCGGATGGTTAAGAGCTATCTTGAAAATCATGGCTATCAAGTTTTACCTAACTACCATTTTGAAAATGCCTGGAAACAAACTATCCGCTCTTATGGTAATGTCTATGATCCCAGTACCGGTAAAATCGATATCAAAACATGGCAACGCGCCATGAGCGCTACCGGTAAAATTTTACGGCAGAAAACGGATGCTGATGCGGTCATTTTTGCGGATTTATTCGTGCATAAAATACAGCATAGCAATAGCATGCGTCACTATGCTCGCTGGTGGGGAGTCACCCGTAAACCCGCCTTAAAAGGCACTGGTGGCGTACCGATGGGCTTTGATTGGACGCAAAGTATTAATGCCGCCTCTTTGCGAGTCTCTATTTACGATATGTCCCTAACCCGTGTATTCAACAGCCGAGGTGGTATTGATACCTTGTCTGCCATCGATTTAAAACGCTCTAACCCAGCCTTCGTTCGACGCAAAACACCACTGAAGAATGAAGACAATATAGAGGAAGGCATCGAACTCGCCTTCCATCCATTTATTCCAATGAAGACGTACCCCGGCAATCCATAAAAAGGCTAACTAACTATTGCCCTTGGCGGGACTAGTAGCGGAATACATTTCGCGTAAACTGTTTTTTTGTACCTTGCCCATAGTGTTTCGCGGCAACTGTTGCAAAAAATAGACAAGCTTTGGCACTTTATAGGCTGCTAACTTTTCTCTAGCACTGGCAATCAGGGTTTCAGCTTCGATTGAAAGGCCATCTTTAGTCACAACCGCTACGGCAACTGCCTCGCCAAAATCCGCATCAGCAATACCAAATACCGCTGATTCCTTGACACCATCAATCGCATCAATCACCAGTTCAACTTCTTTGGGGTAGATATTATAGCCGCCACTGATCACCATATCCTTGGCACGACCTACAATCGACATATAGCCATCCTCACTGATGACACCCTGATCGCCGGTAATAAAAAAACCATCATCAGTAAATTCCTGTGCCGTTTTTTCGGGTAACTGCCAGTAGCCCTGAAATACATTTGGCCCCTTTACCTGAATAGATCCAACCTCACCCACTGCAACGATGCTGTTATCAGTATCCACAAGACGCACATCAACACCCGGCAAAGGAAAACCAACGGTACCTGCTCTACGCTCACCGTTTAGTGGGTTAGAAATCAACATGCTGGTTTCCGACATGCCGTAGCGTTCTAAAATTTTATGACCGGTACGCTGCTCAAAGATTTGATGTGTTGTCGCTAATAGTGGCGCTGAACCGGAAATAAACAGACGCATCGTTGCGCAAAGTTCTTTGGTAAAATTTTTATCAGCTAGCAGTCGGGTATAAAAAGTAGGCACGCCCATCATCAGCGTAGCATTGGGTAATTGCTTGATCACTTCAGTAACGGAAAAAGCAGGCATAAAGATCATCGATGCGCCAGCGGCTAGCACACCGTGACAGGCAACAAACAGACCATGGACATGAAAAATAGGCAGCGCGTGAATTAATATATCCTGTTGCTGCCAGCCCCAAGCATCATGCAACATTAAGGCGTTGGCCGCCAGATTTCCATGAGTTAGCATCGCGCCTTTAGGTCTGCCGGTAGTGCCGGACGTATAGATAATAGCGGCCAGATCATCAGCAGCGCAAACGACGTTATCAAACTGTTCGGGGAAAGTAGCACTATTGTCAATCAAACTGCCACTACCGTTTGCTGCAAGCGTTTCAAATAGCGCAAATTGTTGCTGTACGAATGACTCACAATAGGCTTGATCAGACGGGTCTGCGATAATCAAACTGGGGCTAGCATCGGTAAAAAAGTACTGTAACTCTGCTTCGGTATAATCTGTATTGAGCGGCAAATAAATAACACCCGCACGAAGACAAGCCAAATAAACCAGTAATGCTTGGGGCGATTTTTTAACTCGCACTGCCACGCGATCGCCGGGTTTTAAGTCCAGATAATAGAAATAATTAGCCAACTGCGCTGACTGTTTTTCCAGCTGGCTATAGCTTAAAGCATCGCTCGCTGAGCCGATAATAAAAGGCTTATTGCCATCGACTGGAAAACGTTGGCTTAATATATCGTAGAGGTTGTGATTGCTCATCAAACCTTAGTAATCCTTAATCAAACATATCCGGCTGTTCAGCGATAATAAGATTAAACATAGGCTGAAAACTAAACCAGCCAGCCAGCGCACTACCGATTAAATCCGCGGTTTGCTGCGCGCTCTCGGGGTTAATTAATTTAGGCGTGCCGGCAGCCTCTGCTAACAACTGCGCCTGACAGCTACGCTCCATAGTAATAAACCACCATGCCGCTGCTTCTACGGTATCGGCAACGGTGAGCAAGCCATGATTCTGAAGAATGCAGGCTTTGTTATTGCCCAACGCTTGCGCAATGCGATCGCCTTCATCCAAATCCAGTACTACACCGGTAAAATCCTCAAAGACAACATGATCGTTATAAAATGCACAGGCATCCTGAGTGATGGGATCTAACAAACGGCCCAGAGCCGACCAGCTTTTACCATAAACAGAATGGGAATGGGCCGCCGCATTGATATCAGCTCGAGACTCATGAATCTTCGAGTGAATGGTAAAAGCCGCACCATTAAGCAAACCCTCGCCTTCAACAACCTCGCCCTGATGATTCACCAATAATAACTGAGACATTTTAATTTGCTTAAACGAAACGCCCATCGGGTTGACCCAAAAATGGTCCAAGCGCTCGGGGTCGCGGACGGTAATATGGCCCGCTAAACCTTCATCAAAACCAAACTTACCAAATAGTCTAAACGCGGCCGTCAAACGCTGTTTGCGGTGCAAGCGCTCTGCTACTGGATTATCAAAGCTTTCAGGACCAAAACGACTGGCCGAGCTGTTCATGATAATATCGTTGGTCTTGTCGCTCATTGTTATTTCAACCCTTTGTTATGATAGCGAGATAGTAAGGTTATTGTTTGCCTAGCGCCGGCCAATTTCATAATATTAGAACGATTAATTTACCACTATACAGCTTAAATCAATATGGCTTTTATCCAATCAATACTAAATAAATTTCTAGCCAATAGCGATCAGGATATCAGCAGCCATAAAGATCATTACCTGCAACTGCAACGGCTGCGTATCGATCATGATTGGATTGCGGTCAAAATCACCAAAAGTGGTGAAACTTATAAAAGTCTTATTCTGCAAGTGGATGCTGAAAACCATGAGCTGGTTATCGAACAACTCTACCCCCCACAAAATCTAGAGCATATAAAGCCCGGCCATACCGTTGAAATCACCAGCCTAAACAACCATAAACCGGTTAATTTTTACAGCCGCATTCTAGCCCGTGAAGAGAATGGCGATGAAGTTAGCTGGCGTCTAGAGTTACCCGAGGAGGTAGGAAACAACCAAAATCGCAATGTTTTTAGAGTCACTGTGCCGAGCGAGCAGGAACTGGAAATAGAGCTCTATCATGGCAATACGTTACTGCATGATGTTCGTATTATCAATATATCCGCAGAAGGCGTTAAGCTCAGTTTTTCCGAACAACGAAAAGACCAACTATCCATCAATCAGTCATTCACCAACTGTGTTATTCGGCTACCAGGTGCTATTACGATTAATTGTGATATTCAACTACGCAATTTATCCAGTATAGATACAGATGGACCACAGCCATACCTTTTAGGCGGCGGCATACTTACCATCGCCAAGCCTCAACAGCGAATAAAATTGCAACAATATCTAGCAGCAGTACAGCGACAACAGCGTCGGCTGGATGCTAGCAACGGAGCATTATGAAAGCTCCTCGATCAACAGCTCCCTCTCACGCCAGTCAGGCATCACATAAGCCAGCAAACGATAAAATGCCTTGCCGTGATGAAACACCTCTAAATGTGATAATTCATGCGCAATCACATAATCAATACATTCAACCGGCATTTTAATTAGCGATAGATTTAACGTCACTTCGCCTTTACTTGAACAACTACCCCACCGCCGGCGCATTTTGCGAACGGTAATCTGCGGCATCGTATACTTATCCTGAAACCAGTCAGGAAACATCTCAAAACAGGCAAATAGCCGCTCTTCATAAATAGCGATTGCAGACTGCCGATACCATTGATTTATGGCTTTTTCTATTTGCGCGGAATTACTCTTATCTCTTACCGACACCACTATTACACTATCACTGAAGGATACCTGGGTTTTGGCGCCTTCAATAATATGCAAGGGGTACTGCTCACCCAAAAAGTAATGATATTGGCCATGGTGAAAAACAGGTGCCAGTGCAAGCTTGGCCAAGGCCTCGCGGCGCTGCTCAAGAATCCAGTCGGCACGCTGCTCAACAAAATCTACAATCTCATATTTTGGCACCCATTTGGGCGCACGTACCTCTACCGTAGCATCAGCTAATACATGTAGGGCAAGGGTTTTACGACGCTGACGTTTAACTTGATAGTCAAAGGTATTGTCAAGCGACAGCTGTAGCTGTTGTTGCGTGACCGATCGCTGCAAAAAGCTCACGCTAAACCCGCCTCTGCATGACTGCAAATCACATCAATAAAATCATTGCCATATTTTTCTAACTTGCTCTCGCCAACGCCGGTAATGGTTAATAAATCGATTCGCGACATAGGCCGAATATCTAACATTTCTTTTAAAGTGGCATCATGAAAAATCACATATGGCGGCACATTATTTTGTTCAGCCAGCCGCTTACGGCATTCACGTAAAGCATCAAACAACTGCTGATGCTCAGGCTTAATCTCTGTTTTATTCAACGATTTTTTTCTATTGTTTTTCGTTGAAGGTGCTTTATATTCTTCTTTGCGTAAGTACAGTGATTGCTCGCCTTTTAAAATTGGACGACAGGTATCGACCAATTGCAAAGCACTATAAGCCTCGAGGTCAACTCGTAATAAACCACGCACGACTAACTGCCGTACTACTGAACGCCATTGTGCTTGATGAAGGTCACTACCAATACCAAAAGTACTTAAATGCTGATGCCCATGCTGCAAAACCTTATCGGTTGTTTTGCCCATTAATACATCCAAAATATGGACCACGCCAAAGCGCTGACCGGTACGATAAACAGACGATAGTAACTTTTGTGATGCCTCGGTCGCATCCCAAGTTTCAGGAGGGAGCTGACAGTTATCGCAATTGCCACAGGGTTCAGCTGCTTTGTCGGAAAAATAATTTAACAACACCTGTCGACGACAGCTAGTCACCTCACATAAGCCCAACATCGCATCCAGCTTGTGTCGTTCAGTACGCTTAAATTGCTCCGAGCCATTGGAATCTTGTTGCATTTGCTGAAGACGTATCACATCCTGCAGGCCATAGACCATCCAAGCTTCTGCGGGCTGGCCATCACGCCCTGCTCTGCCAGTCTCCTGATAATAGGCTTCAATGCTTTTCGGCAAATCCAAATGCGCGACAAAGCGCACATCCGGTTTATCAATACCCATACCGAAGGCAATAGTGGCGACAATAATCACGCCCTCTTCGCGTAAAAATCGCTGCTGATGGGTTTGTCTGAGTTGCGGTGAAAGCCCTGCATGATAAGGCAGAGCGGTATAACCCTGCTTGGTAAGCCATTCGGCGGTATCCTCAACCTTTTTTCGGGACAGACAATAAATAATGCCCGCATCATTTTTACGTTGCTGTAAAAACGCAGATAACTGTTTTTTCGGTGTGGTTTTATTGGCGATAGCATAGCGAATATTGGGTCGATCAAAGCTACTGACAAAGGCTTTGGCGGCAGTTAAGTGTAAGCGCTCAACAATTTCCTTGCGGGTACGCATATCCGCCGTAGCTGTTAGTGCAATACGAGGAACTTGTGGGAAATGCTGATGCAGTACATTTAATGATAAATAATCTGCCCGAAAGTCATGCCCCCATTGAGATACACAATGGGCCTCATCGATAGCAAATAACGCCAACTGACACTGACCCAATAGCTCAAGGGTGCGCTCCTGCACCAGACGTTCTGGTGCAATATAAAGTAGATCAAGCTGTGACGATAATAGCTGGCTTTCGATAAACTGCTGCTCATTAACTGCCAGTGTGGAGTTTAAAAATGCCGCTTTTACCCCCAACTGCTGCATGGCATCAACCTGATCCTGCATTAGGGCAATTAATGGCGAGATAATAACCCCGACACCATCACGCAATAGCGAGGGGATTTGATAACACAGGGATTTACCGCCACCCGTTGGCATTAGCACCAGCGCATCATGACCTGCGGTGACCTGCTCAATAATCTCTGCCTGATGACCGCGAAAGCTGTCATAGCCATAAAGATCGTTTAATAGTTGTACTGCTGTTTGCGGCATACTTGTCGGATCAATTGATGCATTCATAACAACGGACTCCTTTCCGTTAATTAATTGGCTATTGCTTGGCAAAAGTGATTTAAACAGGCTTCGGCTTTGCCTACAATAGTGGCTCAAATCTTTCTTGGGGATGATGATTCAATGAGCGATAACAATCTGCTCTCAACCGAGCAACTACTTGCGCTCGATAAACAGCATATCTGGCATCCCTATGCCTCAATGATTGATGCACCGCCGGTTTATCCTGTTGTCTCTGCCCGAGGTGTGAGACTAAAACTGGCCGATGGTACTGAACTGATTGATGGCCTTTCCTCATGGTGGTCGGCTATTCACGGCTATAACCACCCTGTGCTTAATCAGGCAGCTAAGGAACAGTTAGAAGCTATGTCCCATGTGATGTTTGGTGGCATCACCCACCCCAGCGCGGTTAAATTGGCCAAGCTGCTAGTGGACATCACTCCGCCGACACTGAACAAAGTCTTTTTTAGTGATTCAGGCTCGGTCGCAGTGGAAGTCGCCATTAAAATGGCTCTTCAATACTGGTATTCCATGGGTCGCAAGGAGAAACAGCAACTGCTTACGCTAAAGAACGGTTATCACGGTGATACCTTCGGCGCCATGGCCACCTGCGACCCGGTGACGGGTATGCACCATATGTTTAGCGAGGCATTACCCAAACATCTTTTTGCCGACGCACCCCGCACGCGATTCGGTGATGAATTTGATGAAACTGATATCAGCAGCTTTAAACGTTTAATTGAAAAAAATCATCAAAGCCTGGCTGCGGTCATTCTGGAACCGATTGTTCAAGGCGCCGGCGGTATGAATTTTTATTCGCCGGACTATTTAAAACGTGTCCGACAGTTATGCAATGAATATGATGTGCTATTAATTGCCGATGAAATTGCTACGGGTTTTGGCCGTACCGGTAAATTATTTGCCTGCGAACATGCCAATATTGAGCCGGATATTCTTTGCTTGGGAAAATGCTTAACCGGCGGCTATTTATCACTGGCCGCTACGCTCTGCAACGACAAAGTGGCTAACGGTATTTGCCAAGGTGAAGCCGGAGTGTTTATGCATGGACCTACGTTTATGGCCAATCCGCTAGCAACAGCGATTGCCTATGCTAGCGTGCAGTTATTGTTATCCCAAGATTGGCAACAGCTAGTTAAAAACTTAGAAACACAACTGTTAGCAGGCCTGTCACCGGCGAAAGCGTTTGATACGGTCAATGATGTTCGGGTACTTGGCAGCATCGGGGTCATTGAATTAAAACAGCCGGTCGATATGGCCGTCATTCAGAAGCAGTTGGTTGACCGTGGGATATGGGTTAGACCGTTTGGCAAACTGGTTTATACCATTCCACCTTATATTATTGGCGATGAAGATATTGCCACTTTAACAGCGGGTTTGGTCGATATTGTCAAAAATTAAGGTTTTTAGCTTCAACAATAACTAGACTTTGTTAGCGATCAACATTAGCGATTAATGTTTATTTAGCGGTCGATTGCAACAGCGTCAACAAGTCCGCTTCAGCTTCTGGCAAGCCATAGCGGTCGACCAACTCATCAGCATTAAGACCATTAACGGCAGAGCCAGTCACTTGATCGTATGGCCTAAATTCAAAATTAGTTAAGGCCATTTGTTGTTGGTTTTGCACAAAGGTTTTGTGTTTTTTCTCTACACTGATTAAGCGCTGACCGACACCCATGGCCGCGTTATTGACCGCAGCGATTTCATGATGGAGATTAGCGGTATCTTGTTCAGCTTGCTGCTCAAGTTGCTTTAGGCGCAAGCCAAGGTGAATGGTGTAGCCAGCCATTGCTATTAATGCAATACAACCGACAACCAATATTATCCACACTGGCGTTATCATAATTATAACTCTTCTATTTAAGACCACTGCTGAATGATAGCTACAGCTTATGGCTACAATTTATGGCTACAATTTATAGCTACGGTTTATGACTATAAGGCCGTCAATAATTAATCACCGCCGCTAGACACTCAGAGGATACTGCAGTATTTATGCCAGCCTGCAGAGCACTAGCGTTTGCCGTGATTGTTAGCACTCTCTGCTTTCAGCATAGCTGCCAATTGACCGACATCGACCAAGGTGCAGCTATGTTCCATAACGGTCCCGGCTAGCCAACGCCGCTTGCTGTGCTTGCCGCGCCAGCTGACACTGTCTGACGATAACGTCATCGTATTGAAGACCCAATCGGCGGCCAGCCCCCAATCCATAGCCTTGATGGATATAACATACTGAAAATTATCTTTCATAGCTTCCTGATAACACTCTGGCATCACGACCTTAGGGGTATCAATAATCCGCAAACTGCCCTGCTTGATCGGTAAAGAGCCCATCAGGCAATCGGTTTGACCCGTTAATGGCGTCATCTGGTGAGTTATGGGGTAGATGATACCCAGCTCAACCAGAGGCACTGCGAGGGTTAAACCGGCAACACCAAACAATAAACACTCAAAGCGATCCTTAGCCCATAGCGGTCGGCCATTGACCCAAACCTTATCGGCTGATGATGGTTTGACTCGCTGTTCTCTTTCTACATCAGGGTTAATCACTAATTCCGGCATCAGTTCCGACTTTGCCAACGGCAATGGTGATTTTGGATTTGATAGCTGCGATGGCCTGGTATGAGATCTGTTGTTAGAAATATTGATGCGCCGACGCTCCTTGGGATTGGTAGGGAGAGCGTGAACTGAAGAGCCTGCGACACCCCGGGTTGAACCGGTAAATGGGTGAACATTATCGGGCGGTGCGATCGATGATTCCGGAATGACAGATTGTTGCAGATTTTTTTCAACCGAATCAGTGGTAGTGACATCACTTTCAATCTCGGGAGTTTCAGTTACCGACGTCAACAACAGGTCGAGATAGCCCTGCACAGGCTCCTGCGGCTTATTGGTATCGTCGGAATCACTCATAACCGAGATTATACGCCAACTGGCCGAGCATTAGGCACGTAGACGTTGCTCCTGTTGTGATAATAAAAATTTTAACAGCGCTTTATAGGCGCTAACGCCACGGGATCGCGGGTCATACTGGGAAGGCGTTTGCCCTTCTCTACTGGCATCTCTAAAGCGGGTATCTACCGGAATCATAGAAGCCCAAACCGTATCGGCATAGGTATTGCGCATAATACGCAGGGATTTTACTGAGGCCTGAGTACGGCGATCGAACATGGTGGGCACCACCAAATAATCCAGTTCTTTTTTGAGTGAACGGGTCACCATGCTAATAGTGCGAATCATTCGCTCCAAACCCTTCAGTGCCAAAGGCTCAGTTTGTACTGGAACCAACAGACATTCGCTGGCTGCCAGTGCATTAATCATTAGTGCGCCTAATACCGGCGGGCTATCAATCAACACATAGTCATAGGCGTCCCAAACTAAGGCCAGCGCTCTGGCCACTTTTAAACCCATACCTTCGGCGGCAGCACGACGCTCTACTGTGGCCAATGCCATACTTGAAGGTAATAAAGTCAGATTATCTGCAGAGGTGTTTAATAATAAAGACTCGAGATCAGCAAGGGTTAACTGATCGTCGGCAAATAAGTTAAAACTGCTTTTTTCCAGACTATCGGGGTTATAGCCAAAATAGCTGGTCATGGAGCCATGCGGATCAAGGTCGAGCAACAATACCTTATGCCCCTGATCGGCTAATAAGCCGCCCAGAGTCACCGCCGTGGTGGTTTTACCCACACCTCCCTTTTGATTTGCCACTGCCCAAACGCGCATGTAAATACCTTAATTGCCGTCAAATACTCGTCATTCAGTCAAACGAATAAAATATTTCTATGATACAGCAAATACCTTGCCACGGCGCACAGTCATCCTGATTGACTGTTTTGTTAGTTTTTTCTAAGTCCGTCATTGGTGAATAATAGACCGCCATTATCCAGCACGATAGTTTTTATACCCTGCAATGGGCTCATTGCCGCTGCTGGAGTTGCTGGTGTTGCCACCTGCCCAGCCTTGCTCACTCCAGGGATAATAATATCAATACCGGTTGGTTGCGGCGTTGGGGCCAGCTCTGATTCGCTGCGGCTGACTAGATTTTCGGTCGATGTTATAGCTCTTAAAGCAGGCCGCAGTGCGTCGGTTTTGGAGATCATTAATACAACACGACGATTTTCAGCGCGCCCCTCTTCGCTATCATTATCACTAACCGGTTGAAACTCGCCATAGCCGATCGCTGCCAGCCGGCTAGGATCGATACCCTCTTCAATAAACAGCTGCACCACTGAAGCAGCTCGTGCAGTGGATAACTCCCAATTTGAAGGAAAGCGAGGGGTATTGATCGGCTGGTTATCGGTAAAACCTTCCACCCGGATAGAGCTGCTTTGCCGTTTGAGAATCTCGGCAATACTGCCTAGCAGTTCCAGCGCAGGCACACTTAGGGTGGCATCACCGCTGGAGAATAATAAGGACGATTTAAGTTCAACCTCTAACCACTCTTCATTGCCGCGGACAGTCACTTTTTCATCGCGAATCAAATCACCAAAAGCCTGATCAATATGTCCGTTAATTTGCTTGAGTTCTGAGTTAAGGTTACCAGCCCGAAATGAAGATGCGTTAGCCTGCCCTTCGTTTTTTAAATGATGATCAGTCGAGGCATTTTCTGCTGCGATCTTGATAAGATGTTGCGGATTAGATTTAGCAATCTCCCCCACCTGAAAAGGATCAAGCGTGCGCTCAGGGTCTTTAAGCGCAGCGATTTGAGCGGTGGTAAAAACTTCAGATAAAGTATTGGAAAGTATTTTATATTTGCCTTCATTAACCTGAGAAATGGAATACATCACCACAAAAAAGGCAAACAACAGGGTAATAAAATCGGCATAGGAAACCAGCCAGCGTTCGTGACTGACGGGCTCTTCAACTATTCGTCGACGTGCCATGATACCTTCGTCTCCTAACGGTGCAGAAAACCATTGAGTTTTAATTGAATAGCAACCGGGTTTTCACCTTCGGCAATGGAAATAATACCTTCGATCATTAAATCGCGAAACTGGGCTTCAAGACGGGCAAGATTACGCAATTTACTAGCAATCGGCAGCAATAATAAATTTGCGAAACCAACGCCGTAAATCGTAGCCACAAAGGCGATAGCGATACCTGAGCCCAACTTGCTAGGATCGGATAAATTACTCATAACCTGAATCAAACCCATCACCGCACCAATAATACCGATGGTGGGTGCATACCCCCCCATGCTGTCATAAAATTTAGCCGCATCAATATCTCGCTGTTCCAATACGTGAGATTCGACTTCCATTATGCTGCGAATATTTTCCGGCTCGGTACCATCGACTAATAGCTGCAGACCTTTTTGGGCAAAAAAATCAGCTTCCATTTCTGCCATGGTTTCCAAGCCCAGCAAACCTTCCTTGCGCGCCGTCATAGCCCAGCGTACGACTTTATCGACAGCCTGATCAAAGGCCAGCGCAGGCGGAGAAAAAACCCACCGCAGATGACTGGCAGCGAGTTTTAAACTCTGCCAAGGGGTTTGCAACATAGCGGCACCCAGCGTACCACCAACAACAATAATAGCGGCCGGCACATTAACCAGTGCAGCGATAGTGCCACCCTCGAGATAATTGCCACCAATGATCGCGGCAAATCCAAGAATAACACCAACAATACTTAGAAGATCCATAACACTACCTTAACCCAATTCACTTAGCTGTTGACCACCATAAGACAACAAAAATACTTTATTCACGAGCTTTGCTTTAGCCACTGTCATGGGTAAACCGTTTCAGCATACTGGGTATATCGAGAATCAGCGCAATACGGCCTTCGCTGGTGATGGTTGCACCAGCCATTCCCGGGGTACCTTGCAACAATTTTCCGAGCGGTTTTATGACAATATCTTCTTCACCCATCAACTGATCAACCACAAGGCCGACTCGACGACTGCCCACCGTGACGATAACCACATGACCGCTATCGGCCATCTCGGTGGCATATGAGCCTTCAACCAACCATTGTTTTAAATAGAAAAGAGGTAATTGTTTACCTCTTACGGTAATAACCGCCTGACCATCGACTGTCTTGATGCGAGCCGGATCAATCTGGAAGGTTTCGTTGACGCTCATTAGCGGGAAGGCAAAGGCCTGATCATCTAACTTCACCATTAGGGCGGGCATAATGGCCAGAGCTAATGGCACTTTAATTGCTATACGAGTCCCTTTACCCAGGCTTGAGGTGATGTCTATCGAGCCATTTAATTCGCTGACTCTGGTTTTAACAACATCCATACCTACACCTCGACCGGAGACATCGGTGATTTCAGTTTTGGTAGAAAAACCGGGTATAAAAATAATATCGAAACATTCGCTATCACTGAGTCGAGCCGCAGCATCTTTATCAAAAAGCCCTTTTTTAACCGCTTTTTCGCGCAGCATATGGGGATCCATACCACTACCATCATCGGTAATAGAAAGTAAAATATGATCGCCCTCTTGCTTGGCAGCCAATATTATTTTACCAACCCTAGACTTGCCCAACCTCTCACGAACGGCCGGAATTTCGATACCGTGATCAACCGAGTTTCTCACCAGATGAACCAAGGGGTCAGCCAAGGCCTCAACTAGATTTTTATCTAAATCCGTTTCTTCACCTTCAAGCTCGAGAACAATGTCTTTATTCAAATTACGAGCCAAATCTCTAACCACACGTGGAAAGCGACCGAAGATCTTTTTGATCGGTTGCATTCGCGCTTTCATAACGGCAGTTTGGAGATCAGCGATCACTGCATCGAGACTGGATAGCGTATTGATCATGGCCTTATCGCTATTGTTGGTACCCGAACGTACCAAACGATTACGAACCAACACCAACTCCCCAACCATATTCATTATGTCATCAAGGCGTCGGGTCTCTACCCTAACGGTGGTCTCGATGGCACCATCTTTGACAGCCGCTACCTGCTTGGCAGTGGTGGATGTTTTTTCGATCGCGTTAACCCTAGGTTTAGTGGGTGACGGGGCTGATGTTGTCGCAGTGGTTGGCCCTCGGCCCTTACCATGCAGTTGATCCAGCAAGGCTTCGAACTCATCGTCATCAATCATTTCACTGTCGGCATCGGCTACGACAGCAATATTGGCCGCCGACTTGCTCGCACTAGAAAATTCAGTAGCTTTAGTCGAACCAGGAGCAGCGTCACCATGCAAATCGTTTAGCAACGCTTCAAATTCATCATCGGTGATTGCATCGTTGTTACTATTGGCAGTCATAGTTGTAGCTTGCGTTGCCACTTGCGGCGCACCAGTACCGGTGATGGCTCGTAGGAATTGCTCAAATTCAGCATCGGCCATATCGACTTCGGCAGTGATAGCCGATGCAGTTTTTTGATTCTTGAATCCGGTTGTAAGACTGGCTAAAAGCGCTGGATCAGCAGCGTCGGGTCTCTCCCCTCGCTGCAGTTGCTGAAACATTTTATTCAGTGCGTCCAAGGCTTTTAGCACCACATCAATTAACTCTGATGTAACGACGCAATGACCATGACGCAGATTATCAAAAAGGTTTTCGATGATATGACAGCAATCAACCAGTGTGTTTAGCTGTAAAAAACCGGCGCCACCTTTTACCGTATGAAATCCACGAAAAATGGCATTGAGAAGCGCTTTATCGTCCGGCTGTTGCTCCAGTTGAATTAACTGCTCAGACAATTGCTCGAGAATTTCCCCGCCTTCAATCAAAAAGTCCTGCAGTGTCTCTTCGTCTTCACCGAACACGTATCACTCCCCGGCTAAAAACACTGTGATGCAAGTTATGCAAATCAGACAGCTTACGGTAATTTTGTCCCAACATTGCGTTTAATACCTTGCATCATTCGCTTTGCATTGCACTAGCGGGGTGTAGCGCTAGCCATCAACACGCTCAAAAATTTTCTCGATCTTTTCTTTCAATACAGCCGCCGTAAATGGTTTGACTATATATCCGTTTATACCTGCCTGCGCCGCCGCTATAATCTGATCACGCTTGGCTTCAGCAGTTACCATTAAAACAGGCAAGTCTTTTAGGCGGTCGTCAGCACGGACGGCTTTGAGCAAATCAATACCGGACATGCCCGGCATATTCCAATCGGTGACTAAAAAATCGAAATTACCGTTTTGCAGCATCGGCAATGCGGTCTGGCCGTCATCAGCTTCGGCCGTATTGGTATAGCCCAAATCTCGCAATAGGTTTTTGATAATTCGCCTCATTGTTGAAAAATCATCAACAATAAGAATTTTTATATCTCTATCCAAAGCTATCTCCAGCGTAATTTTTGGCTTTAGTCTTTCAAATCAGCTATTTAGTTAGTCTAGACCCAGATGGTGTGGTATCCAGTGATTGGGCGATTTTATCGCCATTTTTATTGTGATTTTCATAACAAAATTAACTATTTATCACAGCAACTTAAAGTTTATCGACCGATAATCGAAAAACTGTATAGGCCGGTATCCGTAATTTAAGCTGAACCTAGGCGGATTGATCAGGGGATTGCTGCCAATCGACCATTTTACTGCGCAGGCGCAGCGCTGCCTGACTATGGATTTGGCTAACCCTAGACTCACTGACTCCCAAAACCAGACCAATTTCTTTTAAATTCAGCTCCTCATCGTAATACAGCGCCAATACAAGACGCTCTCGCTCTGGCAAACTGCCGATAGCCTTGGCTAAAGCCTGCCGCCTGGCTTCATGTTCAACGCCGCCCAGCGGGCTGATGCTGGCGCTGGATGGCTGCTGTTTAGGGTATTCATCATCGCCAACTATTTCGTCATAGCTGAATAATTTGCTCGACGCAGAGTCCTGTAACATTTGATAGTAATCATCAACCGGTACACCTAACTCGTCGGCCACCTCCTGATCACTGGCATCGCGACCAACACGGCTCTCTACCTTATAAAGAGCTTCGGTGATCCGGCGGGTATTTCTATGTACGGAACGGGGTGCCCAATCACCCCGGCGAACATCGTCAATCATTGCGCCACGGATACGAATACCGGCATAAGTGTCGAAACTGGCACCCTTGCTGATATCGTAATTGCGAGCAGCTTCCAGCAGGCCGATTAAGCCGGCCTGAATAAGATCTTCAACTTGAACGCTGGCTGGCATACGCGCCAACAGGTGATGGGCAATACGTTTCACCAATGGGCCATATTGCTCGACAACTTCATCCATGGAGGATTTTTCAACGGTGCTATACATAGCGAGCCTTTCATCCATAGACATTATTGCTGCCCGGATACACCCTGCACTAAACGCTCTACGAAAAATTCTAAATGCCCACGCGGTGTTGAGGGCAAGGGCCAAAGATCAACTTTTTCCGCCAATTGTTTATAGGCTAGCGCGGCCTTGCTACGAGGCACGAGTTCAACCACCGGACGTTGGCGTTGAACTGCCTTGCGCACTGATTCATCAAAAGGAATATTGCCCTCATACTGCAAAGTCACTTCGAGAAAACGGTCAGTCACTTGGACAAGTTTATTATAGAGATTACGACCTTCCTGAGTTGAACGGGTCATATTGGCGATAACCCGAAAACGGTCAACGCCATAGTCTTTATTGAGCAATTTGATCAGCGCATAGGCATCGGTGATAGATGAGGGTTCATCGCAAACCACTACTAATACTTCCTGCGAGGCGTGAACAAAACTAATCACAGAATCAGAAATTCCGGCCGCCGTATCAATGACTAACACATCAATTTGTTCGGTGATTTCACTAAAGGCATGAATTAGCCCGGCGTGCTCCATGGAGCCCAGCATGGTCATACGCTGAATACCTGAGGAAGCGGGAATAATACGAATGCCGCCAGGACCGGTCAGCATAATATCGGTTAGAGAACATTCGCCGGAGAGCACATCTTCCAGGTTACGCTCCGGGCGTAAACCTAGCAACACATCGATATTGGCCAAACCTAAATCGGCATCCAGCAAAGCCACTCGGCGCCCCATGGCTGCCAGACAAACGGACAAATTAATCGAGACATTGGATTTACCAACGCCGCCTTTGCCGCCGGTAACAGCAATTACTTGTACGGAATGAGCACTACTCATCACCTGAACTTGCTCCTAATCATATTGTTTGGCTACTGCCTTATACAGCCACGCCATATCATCGTGCTATTGTACACCAAGCCCAGCCTATCTATACAAAAGTCTGACCCAATAACCTGATTTTTAAAGTTTTTTTGGACTGACCTATTGGTAGAGCGGGCAATGGAACAATGCCTGAGCGCCCGAGAGCTAGCAGGTCGCCATAACAGGTTGAGCTTTGGCCTGACTTTTCGATAGAGTCGACATTTCTTCGGCCATAGCCTCATTATCGGTGGTCATATACTTGGCTAATTCAATCGCGGCGCACACCAAGGCGGTAGAGTTACCGACGGCAATATCTTTGGGAATATCCTGACCATCAGTGCTATAAGCCACTGGGATTGAATGATCAATCGCCAAGCTTAACGACTCGCCCAAACTGGCGGTTTCATCCAATTTGGTCAACACACAACAGTTTAGGTTGTCGGTTTTATAGGTATGATAGGCTGCCTTGATCACTTCAACCTGACTAGTGGTTGGAATCACCAATACGGTTTTTAACCGCTGACCAATGTTATTCAAGCTGGCTAGCTGCGGCTTTAAGCGCTGGTCATGGCGATTAAGACCGGCGGTATCGATCAACACCAGAGCTTTATCACGTAGCGCATGTAATACCCGCTCAAGACTGTTATTTTTATCAACAATTTTAACCGGCACATTTAAAATCCGACCGAAAGTTCGCAGCTGTTCATAGGCCGCAATACGCATCGTATCGGTAGTAACTAGAGCTACATTGTCGGCACCGTTGGCCAACACATATCGCGCCGCCAGCTTACCAATGGTGGTCGTTTTACCCGCACCGGTTGGACCAACAAAGGCAAAGATGCCACCCTTGTTAATTAAGTCATTGTCAATCACCGGCACCTGTTCAGACAGTTCTGACATCATCGATTGCCAGACATTATTGGAATCACTTTCCGACACTGTCTTAGGCTGTTTTGCCAACAGCTTGTCAGCCATAACCGGACCAATACCCATACGCTTTAGACGTTTCCAAAGACTGGCTTGGTAAGGGTTCTGCTGATTAAACTGCCCCCATGCCATCGAGGATAGTTGCTGCTCTAGCAAATCACGCATGGATTGTAATTCCTGCCGCATCTGGACAATTTCCTGATCTTTTTCAGGCGCTGGCGTTGCTGCCGATGAATTAAACGGCTCTGCGACTGCCTGAGACAGCATTTGGTCAAAGCTGCTTTGCTGGTCAGCCTGCTTAATATCTTGTTTTACTTGATCTGAAATTTGATCGGCATTAACCGTCTGCGCCAACATCTCGCGATTTTTTTCTGCTAGGCTGGCCGCCAACGCTTCGGCACGCTGCTTGGCTTCATTTTGCATTCGCTCAACTTCAACTTCTAATTTACTCGGCTGGGTTTGTGCGGCTGATAATAACTGTTGATCGTCATCCCGCGCTTGCTGAAACGGATTATCAGCAGTCGCTAACGTTTTGGTAGCTGAAGCGGTTATCTCTTCGGGATCAATGGCGGTTAATATTTCCACCCCATTTGGCACGCGTTTATTGGATAAGATCACGGCATCGGGACCGATTTCCTCTCGCACCATAGTCAGTGCCAGACGCATATTGGCTGCGACAAAACGTTTCACTTGCATTGTTTGTAACCTCTTTTAGCCGATGTTTGTTAGGCCGATGCTTGTTAGCCTGCTTCACCTACAGTGCTTTCTATCGTTATCTGCTTGTCATCCGGAATTTCGCCGTAGGACAACACATGCATTTCAACCGCGCTGTAACGAATAAATTTCACCAATACATTGCGCAGTGGTGCTGATACCAATAAAACTGATGGCTTACCGGCGATCTCTTGTTTTTGTGAAGCCTCAGCCAAGGCTGACTGCAGTCGTTCTGCCAATCCAGGCTCGAGGATAATATCGTCAGTAATGCCGCTTTGCTGTGTCTGTTGTACTGACTTAAGCAATAACTGTTCCATTGCGGGATCTAAGGCTATAGCCGGTAAAACCGCATCATTGCCATAGATGCTCTGGACAATACTGCGGCGCAGAGCCACCCGCACCGCGCCGGTTAATGCGCCAAGATCTTGACTGAGATTGGCATTGGCCGATACCGCCGCTGCAATGGTTCTAAAATCACGAACAGGCACCTGCTCCATCAGCAGATTTTTCATCACCACTAGCAAGACGTTGGTTGGAACAATCTCTGGCGCCAATTGCTCAACCAGTTTCGGTGAATGCTTGGCCAGCATATCCAGCATTTGCTGGACTTCATCATGACCAAACAGTTCATGGGTATGCTTGAGCAGTAATTGGTTGATATGGGTTGCCACCACGGTGCTGGCATCTACGACGGTATAGCCTAAAGTTTGTGCCTGATCATTTTGTGCCGGATCAATCCATATAGCCTCCAGACCAAAAGCCGGATCAACTGTCGCAATACCCTCCAATTTACCAAACACCTGACCTGGATTGATCGCCAACTCACGGTCAGGATAAATTTCTGCCTCACCTGCAGTGACACCAGTTAAGGTAATCCGGTAGGCCGTGGGTGTTAAATCAAGATTGTCGCGAATATGCACCGAGGGAATTAAAAAACCGACGTCCTGTGATAGTTTTTTGCGGATACCTTTAATGCGACTGAGCAATTCCCCACCCTGCGCTTTATCGACCATAGGGATTAATCGATAGCCGACTTCCAAACCTATTGCATCCACGGGTTGCACATCATCCCATCCAATTTCAGGCAACTGGGCTTGCTGGACTTGCTGCTGAGTCTGTATTTTTTCGGTCTGTTCAGCGGCTACTCGCTCGGTTTCAATGCGCTCTTTACGCTGAGCAATAAAATAAGCAATACCACCAATCATGGCTGCCAATGATAGAAAAGCGATATGGGGCATACCCGGAATAATACCCATAAAACCCAGTATCAAGGCGGTAATCGCCAACGCCTTTGGCGAGCTAAACATTTGACCGCTAATCTGCTCACCCATATCTTTGGAATCGCTAACACGGGTTACCATCATGGCGGCGGCGGTAGATAGCAACAGGCTGGGAATTTGCGCCACCAGCCCATCACCAATAGTTAGCAGTGAATAGACCTCCATGGCGCGAGAAAACTCTAAGTCATGCTGCACCATACCAATGGACAGGCCGCCAATAATATTGATCAATAAAATCAAAATACCAGCAACGGCATCACCACGAACAAACTTACTGGCACCATCCATCGAGCCATAAAAATCGGCCTCACTGGCAATTTCCTGACGCCTGAGTCGGGCAACATCTTGATCGATCAGACCAGAGTTTAAGTCGGCATCAATCGCCATTTGTTTGCCGGGCATGGCATCAAGCGTAAAACGTGCGCTTACCTCTGAAATACGGCCAGCACCTTTGGTAACCACCACAAAGTTGATAATCACCAGAATTAAGAAGACCACTAAACCAACCGCATAGTTACCACCAATCACCACTTCACCAAATGACTGGATAACTTTACCGGCAGCGTCACCACCTTGGTGCCCCTCTAACAACACTACTCGGGTTGAGGCCACATTGAGTGCCAATCGCAATAAGGTCGCTACCAGTAATACCGTAGGGAAAACCGCAAAATCCAATGGACGCAAGGCGTAGACAGCCACCAATACCACCACGATGGCAAGGGCTATATTAAACGAGAAGAAGATATCTAACAGAAAAGGTGGAACTGGCAGCGTTAGCATACCAAGAATCGTCAGTAGCAGAACCGGCACCCCAAGATTACCGTGGGTTAGCGTTTTGATACTTAAGGTCTGACCATTAGTGACGTTCATCGATTATTGTTTATTGTCTATCATTGGCCGTGAGGCATACTGCCAAACGTCATTACACACACGGTATTTTATAGCGTTAAAAAATTGTCGGTTTTGACCAACAATTCGTCTTATTTGTATACCTGTTGCAAGAATCCTTCCGTTTTTGTGGTTTTGGCAAAATAAATTGAAATAAATAACCCTCTGTTAGAGCTCAGGCTGCGGGTTACCATCAACGTCATATTGAGCTTCGCGTGGCACCACAATCTCTGCCAGCGGCTTAGGCCGTCTACCGGAGCCATCTTGATAGGCTTTAAGTTGAAATACATAGGCAAGTACTTGAGCCACGGCCAAATACAGCGTGCTGGGAATTTCCTCATCCAGCTCGGTGGTAAAGTAAATCGCTCTGGCTAACGGCGGAGTCTCAAGAATCAAAATATCATTGGCACTGGCGATTTCACGAATTTTAATCGCCATAAAATCAACCCCTTTGGCAATGACCGTCGGCGCGCCACCACCATTAACATCGTATTTGAGTGCTACCGAGAAATGCTCCGGGTTAGTAATAATAACGTCCGCTTGGGGTACGGCCTCCATCATTCGTCGCTGAGCCATCTCCCGCTGCAACTGACGCACCTTGCCCTTCACTTCAGGCTTACCTTCGGTGTCCTTCAATTCGTCTTTGACTTCATGAAGGGTCATTTTCATTTTTTTGTTGTGATCAAAAATTTGGTATGGGACATCGATAGCGGCAATGAAAATCATTGAAGCACTCACCGCCAAAATCGACCAACCCATAATCACCAACATATGCTCCATAGCGGCATTGATGGTCTCGGCAGACAGCCCGAGAATTTCATCATAAAACAACATCAACATGGCGATGGCGGCAGAGCCGACCAAGACCACCTTGCCGATCGACTTAAACAACTCAATCAATGAGTTCATAGAAAACATCCGCTGAATACCTTTCACAGGATCCAGACGGCTCAATTTAGGGGCCAAGGCCTTGCCACTGAATAAAAAACCGCCTAAGGCGGTAGGACCAATTAGACAAGCTAGCACTACCACAGCAAAAAATGGCAGCAGAGCTTCGATGGCTGAATAAGTGGTATCACTTAAATGCAGCAGCATTAGATTGGTATCAAAGATAGCTTCACGGGAGACGGTGAAATTAAACCGCATAACATTGACTAGTGCCTGACCAAGATCATCACCGAAGGTGATCAAACCAACCACGCTGGCCAATAAAACTAAGGTGGTCGTTAGTTCTTTAGAGCGGGCAACCTGCCCCTCTTCGCGTGCCTTATCCAGGCGTTTGGGGGTCGCTTCTTCCGTTTTTTCCTGGCCGTTCTTATTCTCTGCCACGGTGATCTCTGTGTTATACGCTACGGAAGGTAATGCCAATTGAATGGCGGTTTTAATAGAGAGAGCAAAAGTTATGCCATGGCTAATAGCCACGGTGAGACAGAAAAGATAATGTTTAAAGGCTCAAGTTTAGAGCCGTGATTTGAGTTGACTAGGGCGTCACCAAGAACGCCATCAGATCCAAAGCCTCACGGGTAAAACGATCAAACAAGGGCACATAGCCCTGCAACATAATATAAATAATCATTAAGCCAATAATCAGCATAGCGGGGAAACCCAAGGCGAAGATATTTAACTGCGGCGCTGCACGGGTGACTATACCGAGGGAATAATTAATGATCATCAGTGAAGCAATGGCCGGTAAAGCTAATAGCAAAGCGCTACTAAACATCCAACTGCCCCTGCCCGCCAACTCCAGCAGCATATTGTCACTAATAAATAGACCACCGACAGGTAGCGCGTAAAAACTTTCTATCAGTACCTCTACCATCGCCAGATGACCATTCATCGAAACAAACAGCAAGGTGACCAACATCAAATGAAATTGAGATAATACCGTGACCGTCACACCATTACTGGGATCAACCATAGAAGCAAAACCCAACGCCATATGCATACCGATAATTTGACCGCCGACCACAAACAACTGCAACAATAGCTGCAAAGAAAAACCCATCGCAATACCAATTAATAATTGCTGGGCAACGATGATAAACGAGGTAATAGAAAGCGAATCTATCACCGGCATAGCAGGTAGATTTGGCACTAAGATCAGGGTGACGAGAATTGCTAAAACAATACGAATACGTGCTGAAACCAGTTGGGTGCCAAAAATAGGTGCAGCCAAAAAGAAACCGCCAATACGAAAAAATGGCCACAATACAGAGCTTATCCAACCACCAATGACCGCCGTATCTACCACAAGCATAGCTGCACCGTCATCCAATCATTACCGGCAAAGTGGTTACCAATCTGGTGGTGAAGTCGATAATTTCGACGAGCATATAGGGCCCAAAAATAATCAACATAAAGAGAGTGGTCAGCAGACGAGGTAAAAAACTCAAGGTTTGTTCATTAATTTGTGTGGCGGCCTGAAACACACTGATAACCAGTCCAACCAATAAACTTGGAACCACCATTAGACACACAAGCAGAATAACCAGCAGCATCGCTTCGCGAAATAAATCAACAACGGCATCAGGCGTCATCGCGCATAACCTCGTCAATAACCATAACTGGCCGCTAAGGTGCCAACAATCATGGCCCAGCCGTCAACTAATACAAACATCATAATTTTAAAGGGCAGTGAAATAATGATTGGCGACAACATCATCATACCCATTGCCATCAAGACACTGGCCACCACCAAATCGATAACCAAAAACGGAATAAATAATACAAAACCCATTTGAAAGGCAGTTTTTAATTCGCTAGTTAAAAACGCCGGAGCCAATACAAAAAACGGTGTGTCTTTTGGCGTTTGAATATCAGTGGTATTGGATATACGCATAAACAAATCCAAATCGGTTTCACGGGTTTGTGACAACATAAACCGATGAAAGGGTCTTGATGCTGCTTCAATCGCTTCAAGCGACCCTATTTGCTCATTCATATAGGGCTGCACGGCCTTTTCGTTGGCCTCTTCCAATACCGGCAACATAATAAAAATCGTTAGGAAGATCGATAACCCGATAATAATTTGATTAGAAGGTGTACTCTGCAACCCTATTGCCTGACGCAAGATGGCAAAAACAATTATCACTCGGGTAAAGGCGGTCATCATCATTAACGCGGCTGGCAGTAAAGTCAGCACGGTCATAATCGCCAGAATTTGAATGGTAACGGTATAGTCCTGACCGCCACTGGCATTGGTGGTAACAGTCATTGCCGGTATACCTGGCGCGGCTTTGGCTACGACATTCGTTATAGACTCTGTGGTTGAGACAATAGAGCCATCAGCCTGTCCCCATGCCGACGATATGGGTAGCAGCCATAAAATCAGCAGCAGCGGATAAAGGGAACGTCGTAACATTAAACGCCCTCTCCCTGTTTGGCTTTGCCTAACAAGCTCTTGATCGTCGAAGAAAAATCGTCTGTATTGGTGTCAGCATTGGCTTTCTTAACAACCGGCTGATCAAAGCTCTGTAGATGAGAAACTCGCCCCGGAGCTACGCCTAATAATATTTGTTTTTCGCCGACATCAACCAACACCACTTTTTCTCTGGCACCTACCGATAAAACCGCATTCACTTTCAGTGCCTGCCCGCCCATCATCGGCACACCGCCTAGCCGGCGAATTAGCCAGCCAATGGTAATAATCAAAAAGACAACCAACAATAAACCGGCAACAGCGGTTAGTGGATCAGCATTAACAAGCCCGCCGCCTATTGTTTGGTCATGGTTGTTTACACCATCCGATGCAGTCTTATCGGACTGCTGGCTAAATACTTCCGGATAGACTGGAGTGGCCGGAGTGGCTTTAGCTGCCGATGCTGCGGAATCGGCTGATTCTGACATCAGCGGCGGACTGACCATAAGAGCACATAGAAAAAGCATTGTCGTATACGTCTGTCGACATCTAAGACTATACAACATAATAATTACCGCAGTTTTTTGATACGTTCTGAAGGGCTGATAACGTCTGTCATGCGAATACCAAACTTTTCATTAACCACCACCACTTCGCCATGAGCAATTAATGTGCCGTTAACTAAAACGTCCAAGGGCTCACCAGCAAGGCGGTCTAACTCAATCACTGAACCTTGATTAAGTTGCAATAAGTTACGAATACTGATTTCCGTATTGCCTACCTCCATCGAGATTTTTACTGGGATATCCATAATGACATCGAGGTCTGGCGCTCCATTTACCGATGCCTCCGATGTTGCCGCAAGCTCTTCCATTGGCGCGGGTTGCACATCTGCAGATTTAGCTTCGATATCTTCCTGACTACCTTCATCGCCTTGCTCAGCCATTGCAGCAGCCCATTCATCAGCCATTGCGTCCTTATCTTTATTTTCGCCATCTTCACTCATGCTTCACCCCAACTCGCTAAAACTTTATCTTTATTAATGCGTTTATCTAATGCAATTTTTTAAATATTTTTACGATCTACTTTATCAAGCACTTGCAAAGCCATATGGCCTTTTGATCGTCCTAATTTGACATCTAACACCGGTATACCATTAGCAGATACCATCAATTTGTCCGGCATATCAATGGGAACAACGTCCCCTTCTTGCAACTCAAGAATATCTCGCAGGGTAATTTCCTTTTCCACCAGAGTGCAATCCAGATTGATGGTGGCATTCATCATATCTTCACGTAAGGAGTTGGCCCAACGATCGTCAATGTCATCAACATCTGTCTGCAGACCGGCATCAAGCGTTTCTCGAATCGGCTCAATCATGGAATATGGCAGCGTAATATGAATATCACCACCACCACCATCGAGTTCAATATGAAAGCTGCTAACCACCACCACTTCACTCGGGCTCACAATATTCGCCATTGACGGATTGACTTCAGCATTAACAAATTCAAAATCGATAGGCAGTACCGCTTTCCAGGCCTCTCTTAGGTCATCAAAGGCTTTTTGCAATACCATCTCTACCACACGCAATTCAGTGGGGGTAAATTCACGACCTTCGATTTTGGTGTAACGACCATCACCGCCAAAGAAATTATCTACCAGTTTAAAAACCAGCTTGGCATCAAGCACAAATAAACCAGTACCCCGTAAAGGACGGAGCTTGATCATATTTAAACTAGAGGGCACATAAAGCGTGTGAACATATTCACCAAACTTTTGCACATGAATACCGCCGACCGCAACATCGGCAGGACGGCGCAATAAATTAAACAGACTAATACGGGTATAACGGGCAAAACGTTCGTTAATCATTTCCAGAGTCGGCATGCGACCACGAACAATACGATCCTGACTGGTTAAATCGTAGGATTGCGCGCTACCATCTTCAACGTCGGATTCGAGATCGACACTGCCTTCGTCAACACCGTGTAATAAGGCATCGATTTCATCTTGAGATAACAGATCTTGCACGTTAAGTGATTAACCTCTTCAATAATTACTAGGGTTTATTGCATAACAAAGCTAGTAAACAGCACTTCTTCAACCCCGGGCTTAGCAATTTCTTGCTGCATGACCTGCTGCATAGCATCCAATGCTTTAAGGCGCAGCAATTCTTTACCTTCATTGGTTTGTAGTTCGTCATAAATCTCGCCGCTAAATAACATCACTAGGCGGTTTTTGATTAACGGCATATGGGTTTGCAAGGCATTAAATACATCCATCTCGCGCGTTAATACGGTGATCTCGACCTGCATAAAACGCTGCCGCCCCGGTGTTGAGAAATTAACCACAAAGGCCGGTTTGATCGGAAAATACATCGCGGGTTTGGGCTTGCCATCAGTCATCTGCTGCCCAGGTGTATCGTCAAACGCTTCCAGATCAGCAGCTGCACTATCAAAAACCCCTAATGCGTACAGTGTTGCTGTTATTGCCATAGCTAAAACCAGCATTGCTGCCGCTATCAAAAGGAGCACTTTTGTGAGATCACTGATCGGCTGTACTTTGGGTTGTACTTGCACCGATGCCTGCTCAGATTGCTGGTCGTTGTTTTCTTTGGCCATGCCAAACTTCCGTCGTTTTTTTGCCCGCTACAGCACTGGGAGCAAAAGCTGTGCCAGTACCACTATTTCAATTAAAACGTTCAAAAACAGACTCTTATGTGATTATTCAGCCAGCGACAATGTTCTGTCGCGCAAAAAAAATGGGCTGTATGGATTGTGGACAAGAAAAGCCAATGAGGCAATGGTTGCGAGAAGAGCTGCGCAAAGGGGTGCGGGAAAGGGTGCGGGAA